>JBFIDQ010000212.1:0-5744 GCA_041603795.1 Chlamydiales bacterium | reverse complement strand
GCGTGCGCGGTTATTCTCCTGGCGAAAACAAAATAGATCAAAAATTCAAGGAGTTATAAAAAATAGACCTGGGAGATACGGGGAACCCCGTACCAAAAATAACGAGACCCCCTCGCTTTGCTACACACAAGGATGCGGATATCTTGAAAAACCAATTTAAAAACAACAAATTACCGAAAGCTGGGGCGATAATCCCGGCGACAAAGCGCGCATGCGCCATATACAAATGTTATGTGTTAAACAGCACCGGGGTGCTTTTATGAACTTAGAAGAATTTGTAAAAGTTTCGCTAGAGCAAATTATTTCTGGCGTGAAGAAAGCGCAAGAAAGCACGAAGCTGCCTAATAAGCACCCAAGCGAAGCCGACCTCATCAATCCGGCCATAGTGTATAGCGCAGACTCGGCGCCAAAAGGGAAATATTTTGCAACTACACAACGTAATCTTGTCCACTTTGTAGAATTTGATGTTGCTGTATCGGCTGACAGTTCAACTGAGGCAAAAGGTGGTTTGAGTTTAAAAGTGGCGGGCCTGGGAGGCTTTCAGGCAGGCGCAGGAGGTTCGGAAAAAGAATCAAGTATTAGCCGTGTTAAGTTCAATGTACCAATTCAGCTTCCAAAATCAGATAGTGAAAACACATAACAATTCACTCCAGCCGACCGGCTTCGCCGGCGGCTGAGTTCAATCGTTAGCTCTATAAAAACTATGCTTGTAGCCAATAACGAAACTGAACTTGAGAGTGTGCTGAGAAGCATAGATATCTCAGTGCTAAGAAGATCCGAGGGTCGTACAAAAGAGCATACCGAGCGTTACGCTATCGCTCATATGCTTAGTGCGTTATTGGGAAAAAGTCAGCTATCGTATCCTCTCGAATTAATCCAGCGGGAACGGCCGGATTTCCTACTCAAAGCAAATGGTGACGAGATAGGTATTGAACATACTGAGGCCGTCCCACAAAACGAGGCACACAAGACAGTATTAAGGGATAAGGTTGATGGTCCAGAAGTGCATTTTATTTCACACAATCAGCCGGGCGAGCCTAAAAAAACTGCGAAAGAGCTAATTGAAGAAATTCAAGCCAATCATTCTGGCTCCGGCTGGGCGGGCGATTCAGTCGAAAGGGAATGGTCAGAGGCAATGCTCCATTTCGTAAAGGGAAAGATGGAGACCCTCGCAAAAGAAGGTTTCGAAAAGTTTAAACAGAATTGGCTTCTTATCTACGACAATTGGAGCCTGCCAGCCCTTGATCGAGAAAAAGCTGCACAATTTCTTTTGCCGAAACTCATAAAATCTGACAGCTTCGACAGTTTCGGCAGAGTGTACATTATCACTGGAGATCTCGTTTGTGAGTTTTCAATCACTGGCATTGTGCAGCATCAAACCAATGAGTTGTGGAAATGAGCTAACAAATGGGTCAACCAGGACTGAAGTTACCCAAAACGTTATGCATGAAGAAGAAATCATGCCACACCCAACAAGAGATGACGGAGCTGTGCTAAATCTTGCTTCCGCCTTATACCATATCATTATTCAGAGAAGTGTTTTATGGAGTTAATGAACCAACCTTTTACCGGGCAGCTCGGAACCCGTCTGATACAGCTGCTCGAATCACCGGACTATCACACTTTAAATATTGTAGTCGCCTTTGCAAAGAACAGCGGTGTGCTTAGAGTTAAAGATTCACTCGAAAAGTTCAGAGCACGAGGCGGGAAAGTAAATGTTTACGTAGGCGTTGATCTTGGCGTGACGTCTTATGAAGCGCTTACGGCTTTGCTTCTTTGTGCTGATACATTAAATGTTGTGCACACTGAGAATGGCCAGACATTTCATACAAAAATCTACCAATTTCTTGGAGATGAAAAGGGTCTGATAATCGTTGGCTCACACAACTTGACGGGCGGAGGCCTGTGGACCAACTTTGAAAGCTCAGCACTCATTCCGGTAGGAAGTTCGAGCACTGAAGGCATTGAAATATTAAGATCACAAGAGGATTACATAATTAGATTGACCTCGCTTAAAGACTCTTTCATGTCTATAGAATCAAAAGATGATATAGATAAACTCCACCAAAATGGCTACATATCAAAAGAGGTCAGCCAGCAAGTACGTTTAGCGAAAGCTACTACAACTGATGGCGGCAGAGAGCGTCTATTCGGAAATCGCACTACCGCCATGTTGCCTCGTGTCAGCATGCCCGCGAAAGAAGATGCGACTGGGGCTTCCGAAGTTTCGACAGTACAAGTCCCCAATCCAAAAAACGAAGAGAGTGAGACTATATGGTTTGAAACCAAAAGATTGACCGGCGGATCACGGAATATCCTTGATCTGTCAATGAAGTGCCTGGTTGAGAGAGGTGATCCCACGGGGACACCTTTCGACCTCGGCGAACCCGGATTAATGCGTGGTGCGGTGGAGTTTTTTGGCATAAACCCCTCCTCCACAGAAGCCCGCAAAGATATTACTCTAAATTTCGAGGGCGTTGATTATGCGAGCAACACTATTCTCTTCCCTACTGGAGAGAATGCAAACGGCACATGGCGACTCCAGATCAAGGGAGTTAGCTCTACTCAAGAGAGGATCACTGATGCGTTCAGAGCCAAAGGCGAGGAGCACTACTTGGTAGAGAAAGTAGTCACTTTTACTAAGATTGAAGATGATTACTACTCTATATCTGTATTCCCAGAATCTGAGCTTGAAAGTTTCAAGGATGCATCGCGCGTTTTGGCCCGGAATGGATCTACAAGAACTGCTAAGCAGCTAGGGCTACTTTAGAAGCGACTTAGCCATTCCTGGTGCTTGCCTTTGCGAGCCCCACTAATACCGCCCTTTGCTCCGCCAAAAGTTAGCAGCATAGCTTTGTTATTCAGCGAGACTCCTTCCGAAATAAACAACGGGACTTGGTTAATTTCACGAAAGCGTTTTATGAACGAGGTTAGGTCAAAGCTAAATCCATATTTCGTCGTACTTTTATACGGCGGGTCAACATACACTACAGCATTGCTGGGCAGGGGAGCGTTAAGGATCGTCATGATGTCTTTGTTTAAGCAATTCACTCCTCTCATACCACTCACAAGAGCAGCGATCCGACGTCTCAGTTCAGTTGGGCCGGGTTGCATCGGGTTGGCTGGACTGCGGCGAACGCTGGTAGTGGTTGGCTCCCAATAATCCCGGAAGCAGGCGTTCGCCCAGCGTTCTCCATCGCGCCAAATTTGCTTTCCTCCAAAGGAGCAAGCCTGCAGCAGAGGGTAAAGTTCTGCTCCATCTTCCCCCACTGGAAGCGCCGAGAGCGCCAACATGTGGTCTTTGTAGTCTCGTTTGTCGCTCGGTAATTCGGCTAGCAAGCGCTCAAAAACACCCATGTTGAATGTGCCTGCTCCAATGGCGGACCAAAAGGAACCCCAAGAGCTGATGTCAAGCATCCAAATACGTGATGGATCAACACCTCTGTTAACTAGTTCAATGGACACAGCCCCAGATCCGCAGCACAGATCGTAGAATCGAGAGTTTGGTTCGGGAGCACAGTCGAGTAAATGATCAGCGACCTGAGCGGCTATGCGCTGCTTTCCACCCTGAAATGAGCAGGGTACGCGCATTAGGTGGCTCATAAGAATTTCCTGCGGATCAGGATTCGCGCATACGAGCGCTGCCCGTTAATAATGCCGACTCCTCCCCTGTCCTCAGGATGCGGTCGATACTTTACCTTTGAAAGGGTCTTGGGAGGCACGTTGGTGCGAGCGTTACCGTTTGCAAGCATAATGATTTCAAACTGATCCGGGCTGTACTTGTCGAGGAAAGTAATCGGCACACCCATAACCCCATCGTAGTCGATGGGAATATTTTGGGTTCGTCCAACCTCGATAGCATCGTAGTTTTCGTAGCGAGGATATTCCTTCGCGCTGTAGCGGCAAGTCAATTCTAAGGGCTTACGTCGTCTGCTAGACTTCAGGTTTGTAAACCAGCGTACACCCGTCACACGGATGAAGCGTCGTCCATTCTCGTCTATACCGCAGCCTGTGGCATTTAGCGGGTAGCTATCAGGCACGAAAAATTTTCGATCTCCGGAGCGGATGGATTCACCGTAGAACACCTTATTGTCGCGGAAGAGGGGGAAGATCTCTTTGGTTGTTGTAGCGTTCATGTTTCCAAGGATAATAAAATCTTTTTTGTGATTCACCAGTAATTCGATGAATTCACGGAATAGGCTGAAAGGGGGGTTGGTGGCCACTATGTCGACTTGTTTTAGCAATGCCTTACATTCTTCTGACCGAAAATCTCCATCACCAGCGAGATACATCAGGGAGTTACCATGCATAACAAACAAAGACTCTAAATCCAGCGAGCCATCCGGTCTCATAACGCCATCATCAGGCACTTCGGTTACTACCGCCTTGTAGGCACCAGTTTCACCCTCCAGTGGATATTCTCGTCCTGCCATTGGGGATCCGGCATAGCAGGTGGACATTAGGCCTGCCAGTCCGATTCTGTTGAAATGAATTACAAAATACTGGAAGAACGCCGACTCAAAAGGATCGTCACAGTTACAAAGAATGGTTTTCCCCTTTAGCTTTTTTTGGTGGTTCTGCATTTCCTTTTCAACATCTTCATATTGGGTATAGAACTCATCCTTCTTGACGATGAATGCATGATTAAGTTTTGCATTTACAGAGTTCCTGGGTGGCTTTGGACGATCACTCTTTATCTCAAATGGCATAGTGCCTTCTCGAATCACCGCTTTGAGAAAAGTAGTTATTGCAGCAGACATACTTATGCCAATGCCATCGAATACCTTGCCAGCCCGTTTTTTGACGTCTGGATCGATACGTATTGTAGTGGTGGGTTTGGTTGCCATATGCGCTCCTCTTGCGAGCTACAATGTAGCACATATGGTTGGTGAAATACAATGTAGCACGCTATAGGGGGGCAGCATTGCTTCGAGCGAGCGAAAGAGCGCGTTAACATGACTGAGCGTCGTGCATAACAAGGCGCTGCTGTCGGAAAAATTTTTCCGCTGCGCTCCAAATTTGCCGCAGAGCGCGGCGTTAGCGCATATTTGGGGTCAGATCGCATATTTGGGGTCAGATGAAAAACTATTATTAGGGGCGGCGTTGGGTGTTGGTAGAAATAGAGCAGTTATGCGGCCGTGGTGTAACGACCAAACAAATGGGATCAAGCCAAAGGTTGTCGCATTCCATTTTTAAGAACTCTACGGTTTAAGAAAACGTTGTTGCAGTCCCCCGTAAGCGTCGACTCTCCGATCGCGAAAATAGGGCCAGACGCGGCGCAGTGATTCCGTGCGCGCTAGTTCAATGTCGGCCAGCAGGTATTGCGCGCTCTGGGCGTCGCCCTCGGCCAGTATGTCGCCCTGTTGGCCGCAGATAAAACTGTTTCCCCAGAACTGAATTCCTGCACCGTTGTTCGCGGGATCTGCTTCGTGCCCGACCCGGTTGGCCACGATTACCGGTAGATGATTGGCCACGGCGTGGGAACGTTGAATGATTTGCCAGGCATTTTTCTGGTTGGCCTGATCCACATCGTTATCGTTTGGATCCCAGCCGATGGCTGTCGGGTACAGCAGAATATCTGCCCCGGCCAGGGCCATCAGGCGCGCGGCTTCCGGGTACCACTGGTCCCAGCACACCAGTACACCCAGTTGGCCGATGCTGGTGGCAATGGGCGCAAAGCCCCTGTCGCCGTTGTTGCGTGTGGCGTCGCCGGGGGTGAAGTAAAACTTTTCATAAAAACCGGG
>JBFIDQ010000211.1:0-5769 GCA_041603795.1 Chlamydiales bacterium | reverse complement strand
TGAGGCCGAAATTATGAAGGATGTCTTCCGCCACCAGAACCAGACAGAGCGATTTTCACTACTCCTCCCCTTTAAGAGGGCTCTGCTGCACGGTTGAATTCATCTTAATCTTTTAAAAATCTAATCCTTATACAGACTTAACATAAACGTAGTACTATTATGTTATACTTTTACAATAACTGCTCTTTGGAGCTAACAAAGGAACAAAACCGAAATGATGACTACACGAACAGAAACCGCAGGCAATCCCAAAGCCGCTTCAATCACTCCACCAGTTTCCTTCACGGCGAGTACAACTCCCATGGAAAAAACCAAGAGAGTGGCTCATGCGGCCCTTAAACTTTTCATACTAGGTATGGTTACCCTCGCTACCCACGCTTACTGGCCAGCCAAGATGGCAGCGATCACTGCAACGGCCACCGCTGCACACCCACTGATCCTTCCAGCTCTCGCCATCCTTGGAACCATGGCCACCGCCTACACAATCTACAAGATAATTCAGGTTGTGATCGGCAGCATCGTTAATCCTGCCACTTTGATGGGAAATCCCATTGGAGAATTGGAATTAAGGAAAGGCCACCCCGAGGATAGCGGTTCTACTGTTCAAATTGTCACTATATACAAAGGTGGTGTTGCCTATAAAGGTGCCGTAGTCACTCATCCAAACACAAAAGATAGTGGAAACTGGACCCTACACTTGGTCGGAAATGGAGAGACCCTTCAAACTAGACTTGCCGATCGCGCTAATTTTGATTTCGCTAACGGAAGCAATACCCTCATCATCAACGGACCGAATGTTGCTGGTAGCGGAGGCTGGTCAACCCCAGCACAAATGAGCGATTCCGCAGATGCCGGTATCCAATATCTGGAAGACGCCGTAAAAGCAGATAAGATCACCATTGTAGGTCATTCACTTGGTGGCGGCATCCTTGGAGAAGGAATCCTAAAGCACAAATTCAGAGAATCGGACCGCTACCTTGTAGTCGCTCATATGACGTTTAACAGCCTACCCGACATCGCAGGAAATTTGGTACCTCTTCCAGGTATTCCAACTGTGCTCCGCTTTTTTGGACACACAATGGACACAATGAAGGGCTTGAAAAAGCTAGACGACCTTAACATCAAGCATATTGCCGTAAAAGGCTCCAGTAGATACACCCCCGATAGCGACGAAGTCATTCCTCATGATGTTTCGCCAGTGCGGTTCGTCATGGAGCACAATCACTGTAACGTTGTTGTCTCTCCCCTAAACCACAACCAAGGGCTTGAGCCGCATCATCGCAGCACTCCCAACCTTGTGAAAAAAATTCAAGAGCACTTTGGGACGGTTCCAGCTCCACAAGAGCAGGTCGCTCAATAGAAACATTCTCATTAGCCACCCGCTTGTTCGGGTGGCTAATCTCATTTAGTGATTCATCTGGACCGATTGAAGCGGTCCTGCACCTGATTTAGGATTGCTGGAGCGACGAACTCGTGGAGTTCACCGTGACATGCACCAATTTCTCGAATGAGAGTGCTACTGATGTGTCCAAGGCGCTCATCTGCCATGAGGAAGAGCGTTTCGATCGCTCCCATTTTACGGTTGGCAAAGGCCATTCGCACCTCATAGTCGAGATCCGAGTAGCTCCGCAGTCCCCGCACCAGAACATCGATGTTGTATTCACGACACGCCTCGACCACAAGACCCCCGATGGGAACCACCTCTACCGCTTTGAGGTCCGTGACCATTTCCTTTAGGAGAGCGATCCGCTCTTCCACTGCAAACAATTCCCCCTGCTTTTGTGCATTGCCCGCCACACCTACGTAGACCTTATCGGCTACCGAGAATGCCCGTTTTATGATGTCGAGATGTCCGAGGGACGGCGGATCAAAGGTTCCTGGAAAGAGCGCCACCTTACTCATTTGTTTCTCCTATACTCATGGAGGAGGCTTCCCCCCACCTTTCGCGTCTTGTGCAGCTTGAAGTGATCTGGCGTGCTTAGCTTCACCGACTCCTCTACAAATAGAGTTCCATCCACAGCGAGGATATCGTAATTCGCCAAGGCCTCCAGCACCTTCTCTCCAAACCCCTTGTTGTAGGGAGGATCTGCAAAGATCATGTCGAATTGCTGCTGGTTCGTATGGAGACGCTCTATGGCTCGGATTGCATCGCTACAGAAGAGCTCAATTTGCGGCTCCAGGAGGAGGTCTGCCGCGTTTTGCTTAAGACTTCGTATCGCCTGCCGATCGCTATCGACAAATACCGCTTCTGCCGCACCTCGGCTTAGCGCTTCTAAACCGACTGCACCCGAGCCAGAAAATAGGTCGAGCACCCGCGCGCCTTCAATCCATCCTTGGCAGATATTGAATAGACTTTCCCGAAGGCGCTCCGACGTTGGACGTGTTTTTTGTCCCTTTGGAGCGATCAGTTTACGATTACGATGGATTCCCCCGACGATTCGCATTACTGAAACGCCACCGGTATTTTGAGTCGACGTAAAACCCGTTTTGCCGCCGTCAAGTGCCTCACCCGGCCATCATTGAGGAACTCCTCGTAGTGGTCGAAGGCACGATTCACCGCGATCTGTCGCGAGAGCTTTTCGCTATCACCTGATACCTCGCTGAGAGAAATCGTCTGCTTGATATCGAAGCGACGATCGTAAAATTTTCCTTGGAGAAAGATTGTGAAGTCACTTAGCTTATTGATCGTGCCGAGAATCGTGTACGGAACCCCATCGTAGAGGTCGGGTAGGCGCGCCTGACGCGGATAGAGAGAGATGCGCGTGCTTGCATCCCTTGGCAGGGCCGTCACCATTAGATCTTTTCCGATTGGACTACGAGTCTCCACCAAGATCCCCTGCAGGACTCTTTCGATCTGCTCCTTTTTCTCCGCGTAAACCGTGCGTCCCCTGTTAAACGAAGAGAGAACCTCTAGCAGAGCGAGGTTATTGTTCTCCCCTGCCGCTACCGCATAAAGAGAGACCCTCCCCCTGTTGGCTTTGGTCCATTTGGCGATCGATTTCCTTTGCGAGTCTTGCCGCAGGTACGTATCGCCGTCGGAAAAAAGAATAGCCGTATTGATTTCGCTATCCGCCACCTCATCCGGCACGATTTTATCTAATGATGAGTAGAGGTCCGTTGTCGCAAACATCCCCCCGGGAGGCTGAGCATCAAGGAACTCAACCGCTTTTTCCATATTGAGTTGATTCCACGGCAATGGCGACTCGGAGAGACGCACCATGCTGCTATCGAACACGAGAACGTTGAAGGAATCGCCCGGCTTCATCCAGCTCAGCGCCTTCTTGACCCCCTCTTTGAACGCCTGATAGCGCAGTTTTGGAATCGAATGAGAGCGGTCGATGAGGAAGAACATGTTGTGCTTCACTCGCTTGAATTTCACCCCGGATTTGGGTGTGAATTGCAGCGCGAAGATGAACCCTTCCTCGTCCATGGCGGGAGCCACCTCCACCGAAACATCGAAATCTCTGCTGCTAGCAATTGTTCCCGGCTGGTTAATTCCAAAGGCCACGCCCGCGAGGTTCTCCGTTCCACCCTCTCCGCCGCCAAGAGAGCGCATCATCTCCAGCATTTCGGCGTCGGCCACATTTCCGCCGCTAGAGTTTCCCTCGTTGAGCTCAATCGCTTCCAGACTATGAGCTAAAGAATTCTGATCCAGGAGGTTTTCCGCCGCGCCCTGAAATGAGATCTCAAGAGGAATGTCTATTGGCTCCAGTTCGTTTTCGAGGTCTGGAGATTCAAAAGAGAGTGTTTCATCAACTTTCAGAAGTGATTCCTGTCGCTCGTCGACCAGCTCCTCGAGTTCAAGGAGGTCCTCCATACTGTGCATAACGAAATCTGCACCCATACTTTGGTAGTCGAACTCCACTTCAACTTCCTGAGGCGCCTCCGGCTCCATCTGCTCAAAAATTGCAGCTAGCTCCTCCTCGCGGAGCGCCGCACCCTCTTCATCCGCCGCAGAGTAATCGTGTATATTTCCTCGGTTCAGTCCCTGAAAGGTCACCTCCATACCTGCAATGGTATAGAGACAAAGCAGGTGAAACGCCATCACCGACACTGTGATGGCCCCTAGAAGTTTCTTTCTCTCTTTTGTTTTCACCGTACCCCTCCAGGAGCGAGCGCACCGACCTCACCTATTAACGAGGAGCGTTCTTCACGTATTGCTTGTAGGGCCCAGTTTGCTTGATCAATTAGATATTTGGAAACTGCAAATTTTCCCTCTACGAGTCCCTCAAAAATCGCCGTAGCCGCCTCCAGTCGACGATCGCCTGGACGCGACAAACCCGACTCCTTGTCTGCCATCACTTGTGCGTATGCGATCTGTCCATCAATCAGCATCATGTACGCCTGATAAATTCGATCGCCCTGAGCATCTTTCACACGCTGCGCATGGTATTCCTTCGCCTCAATATCGTCTTGCTGCGAGAAATCCTCCTTTACCCGTTGAAGACCCGTCAAGAGAACTCGTGTCTGATCATGCTTCGGAGCGAGTGATGCCTCAATTGCTGCCAGATCGATTGCGGCCTCCAAGTGGAGCGGTTCCGCATCCAATCTACGCCGCGCCTGCAGGTCGCTTAGGGCCTGCGTAATGGTGCGTACCCGATAGTGGTCTGGATAATGCAACTCCCCAGGCAGCTGTCGAAACGCGATTCTCGCCTGTAGAAGTTTAACCTGCTGAGCGACTGCTGGACGAAGTCGACGCTCCCTTATGAGTTCATCTAAGAGGGCGCCCGCCTCATCAACTTTTCCGCTATTTAGATAAATCGATGAAAGGGAGACCAATTCCTTGTCGCTGTATTGCCAGCTCCATTCAGGATTCTCCTTTTGTGTCGCCACAAGCTGTTCAAGCAAAGCCACCTGCTCCTCCGTCCGTCCCAGCCATCCTAGCAGCTTTGCCCAAGTTAGGAGGGGACGTTCAAGGTGCATGGTCGTCTCGCTTAAAGCGACCCCCTCTCCGAAAACGCTTCGCAGCAGAGCATCACTGCGTTTCGCCAGCTCCATTGTGGTGTCACCCTCTTGCGCAGCAATTCCGATTGCAGATTTCGTGATCCCCAATTTCTCAATGTAGTACTCCGCCAGCCAGATGAGCCGCTCCTTTTCTAGAGGTTCTTTCCCCTCGAGATAGGTCGCATAGAGAACCTCCGCAGCTCGCTCCATGTGCCCTGCCTTTCCTTCAGGATCGCCCTCTCCCATTGCGAGAAAGGCCGAGAAGAGGTTGCGTTGAATTTCCAACCGCCCCCGCTGATCCGGTTTCAGTGCTAGGCTTTTTTCCGCATGTAGCACGTAGGCCGGAATATCTTCCCGACTCATTCGGTAGCACGTGGCAAGAAGGAGGTGCGCCTGAAATAGCTCCTCGTGATCAGGGTACTCCGTTACTAAGTCCATAAGTAGAGGAATCGCCTCCTCATACAATCGCATTTTCACGTCCGCTGTCGCCAGCCTTAGCAGGAACTGAGGTCGATTCGCAACCGACTCCTGGCCGCCCTCCGAGAAGGAGAGCTCCATATCGCGTCTCACCTGACCCGCCATAGCAATTTTCTCCTCTCCCTCTTCCAAGCGCTCCAGGGTTTTGAGAGAAGCCGAGATGATGTATTCATGAGCTGTTCGTCGGTAGGGGCTTTCCGGAAAGCTTTCCAAGAAAGCCAAGAAGGCATCCCGACTTAAAAGCAGCTCCCCCATTTCATACAGCACTAGGGCACGTTCCGCCGCCACATCATCCATTTCCGAAAATTGAGGGAACGTCGTGTAGAGTCGATTCAAATCCTCCAGTGC
>JBFIDQ010000210.1:0-5788 GCA_041603795.1 Chlamydiales bacterium | reverse complement strand
TCACTCCATCTACCTGGGGCTTACGCCACCAGGCTAACTTATAGCGGAGCCTTACTCCTGGGAATCGGCTGCGGACCACCTCGCAGACGCTGGACAGATGTCAAATATTTTCCATTCAGAAGACCCTGCTCTTAATCCTCTCTTAAACAAAACCTGTTAAAATATAGTTGAGGGAGTGGATAAGATTCCTTGATAAGGAGTGCCTTATCGGGTATTATTAGGTGTTATTCAAGAAGAGAAAATCTCCAATGTCGACAGATTCCGCTTTACCAGATCGATCGGAGTATAAGTACGGGTTTGTCACCGATATTGAGTCGGAATCCCTTCCGAAGGGACTCAATGAGGGGACCATTCGTGCGATCTCCAAAAAAAAGGGAGAGCCTGCGTTTCTTCTGGAATTTCGGCTGAAGGCGTATCGCCGCTGGCTTGAGATGGAAGAGCCCAACTGGGCCAATGTGACGCACCCGCCCATCGATTATCAGGACATCACGTATTACTCGGAACCTAAGTCGAAACCGAGACTGGACAGCCTCGAAGATGTCGATCCAGAAATTCTGCGCACCTACGAGAAACTTGGCATCCCTCTTGACGAGCAAAAGAAGCTATCGAATGTGGCCGTCGATCTCATCTTCGATTCGGTATCTCTGGGCACGACCTTCAAGAAGAAGCTGGAAGATGCCGGGGTTGTTCTTTGCTCGATTTCTGAGGCGATCAAGGACTACGGGGACATCGTGGAGCGCTACTTGGGTTCGGTTGTTCCCATAGGGGACAATTTCTTTTCTGCGCTCAATTCGGCTGTCTTTTCCGACGGATCTTTCGTCTATGTTCCAAAGGGAGTGACTTGTCCCATGGAGCTGTCGACGTACTTCCGCATTAACGACGAGGAATCGGGTCAGTTTGAACGGACCTTAATCGTGGCGGAGGAGGGTTCATCCGTTAGTTATCTAGAGGGGTGCACGGCTCCTGCCTTTGATACCAATCAGCTCCATGCGGCTGTGGTGGAACTCGTCGCCTTAGACGATGCCACCATCAAGTACTCGACGGTACAGAATTGGTATGCGGGTGATCAGGAGACGGGTAAAGGCGGCGTCTACAACTTCGTAACGAAGCGTGGCCGCTGCAAGGGTGTCAATTCGAAGATCTCTTGGACACAGGTCGAGGTGGGTGCTGCAATTACCTGGAAGTACCCAAGCTGCATCCTCCAGGGAGATAACTCGGTAGGGGAATTCTATTCGGTCGCTTTGACAAATGGCCACATGCAGGCAGATACGGGCACCAAGATGATTCACTTGGGCCGCAATACGCGCTCTACCATCATTTCCAAGGGGATTTCAGCAGATAAGTCGCACAATACGTACCGTGGCCTGGTGCAGGTGGCAAAGCGGGCAGAGGGTGCGCGTAACTACACGCAATGTGACTCCATGCTCGTTGGCGACAAGTGCTCGGCGAACACGTTTCCATACATTGAAGTGGACAATGAGTCGGCTCAGGTTGAGCACGAGGCGAGTACGTCGAGTCTGAGCGTGGACCAGCTTCTCTACCTTCGGTCCCGTGGGATAGGCGATGAAGATGCCGTAAATCTTATCGTAAATGGCTTTTGTAAGGAGGTCCTTGCGGAACTGCCAATGGAATTCGCGGCGGAGGCCAAGCAGCTTCTTGCTCTCAAACTAGAACATTCAGTGGGATAATATGATCGAAGTTGACCATCTAAAGGTAACCATCGAGGACAAGGAGATCCTTTCGGATTTCTCGATATCAGTCGGTAAGGGGGAAATTCATGTCATTATGGGACCCAACGGCGCTGGAAAATCAACGCTAGCGAAGGTCTTGGCGGGACACCCCAGCTATGAGGCGATCAGTGGATCAGCCAAGCTAGACGGTCACTCGTTACTCGATTTAGAACCGGAGGAGCGCGCTCACTTGGGCCTGTTCGTTGGATTCCAGTACCCTGTCGAGGTGGCAGGCGTCAGCAATCGTAAGTTTCTTCAGATGGCCCTCAATGCAAATCGAAAGGCGAGAGGCGAGAAGTCTCTTTCAGAAACGGATTTTTCTACTCTTCTCGATGAGAAGATGAAGGTGATGGCGGTGCCGGAGTCGTTCTCGAATCGAAACCTCAACGAAGGATTCTCGGGAGGCGAAAAAAAACGCAATGAGATCCTGCAGATGCTTCTTCTGGAGCCAAAGTTTGCAGTCTTGGATGAAACGGACTCCGGACTCGATATCGATGCGATGAAGGTTGTCTCTCATGGGGTCAATAAGTGGATGAACCCGGAACGTGGCCTGCTTCTGATCACGCACTATCATCGTCTCCTCAAGTACATCAACCCGGATAAGGTTCATGTGATGTTGAATGGTCGAATTGTTAAGTCGGGCGGACCCGAACTCGCTTTGGAGTTGGAGCAGCGTGGATACGACTGGCTCGAGGCGAAGGCGTAATGACGGTGGCAATGGAAAAACAGCAGTCGTTTTTGGAGCAGTTGGTCGTGGAGGAGGATTCTCTTGCGCGGTGGCGCCATCAGGCGCGAGAGCGTTTGGAAGAGATTGGACTCCCTACAAGAAAAACGGAGGCGTATCGCTACATTCGCCTTCGCAAACTCTGGGCCAAAGAATGGCAAAAGGCTAGCGTGGGAGCAGTCGATCGCAGTCAGTTTGCCAAAGCAATGCGCCCTGAGTGCCAGGACTCCTGCGTGGTCCTGGTGAATGGTCGGTATGCTCCGGAATTGTCGCAACTGGATGCGGTACCCGAGCTGACCCTATTGCCCCTTGAAGAGGCCGTAAAAAAGTTCAGGGGATTCCTACATGGCCGCCTCAAGGCTAGCATTCGCGAGGAGAGTGATCCATTTGCTTTGGCGAACCACGCCCTTCATGAGCAAGGTGCGTTTCTTTATCTCCCACCAGGAAAGGTGGTCGAGAGTCCGGTGCAGATCCTTCACGTGGTGACAGGCGAAGATGCGGAGAGACTCTTTCCTCGTTTGCAGATTTTTATCGGCGCGAACTCACAGCTGAGCATTCTCCGTACGACATGCCAGGTTTCGCAGGGAGACTCGTTAATCTGTGGCTTACTCGACGTCGCTCTGGAAGAGAATGCAAATCTCAAGATTGTGGAAGTCGAGGGAGAGCGTAGCGGATTTGTTTTGGATGCGATGCGGGCAACTTTGAAGCGCGATGCGCGCTTGAATAGCGTTGCGGTTACTTGTGGTGCAACGCTTCAGCGGCGTGATTATAAATCGACTCTAGAGGGCGAGGGTGCCGAAGTGGACCTAAGTGGCCTGTGGCTCCTGCAAGGGGACAAGGACGCGCATTCTCACGTAGTGGTCGATCATCAGGCGCCGAACTGTCGCTCGTTTCAGCTGTTTAAGGGTGTGAACGACGACTTCACCCGCTCAAGTTTTGAAGGGAAAATTTTGGTGCGGCAGGCGGCACAGAAGACCGATGCGTATCAGATGAACCGGAATCTTATTCTGAGCGAAAATGCGCACGCTGACAGCAAGCCTAACTTGGAAATCTTTGCTGATGATGTGAAGGCTTCACATGGATGCACGGTGGGTCGACTCGACCCAGAGCAACTTCATTACCTCCGCACGCGGGGCTGTCCGAAGCAGGTGGCAGAGCGACTCATGATCAAGGGATTTGCGCGAGAGGTCCTGGAAAAAATCGAGATCACTTCGCTTCGTGAGGAGTCAGAGGCAGACGTGCTCGCAAATGTTGGAGAGGGTCGCAATGATTGACCTGGAACGGATCCGTTCGCAGTTCCCTATGCTCCAAAGGGAGATGAATGGTCACCCTCTGATCTACTTAGATACGGCGGCAACGGCGCAGAAGCCGCAAGTGGTGATCGATACGATCACGGACTTCTACTCGAACCATTACGGAACGGTACATCGGGCGGTTTATGAGCTGGCGGTGAGCTCCTCCATGGCCTATGCGGAAACACGCCGGAAGGTGCAACGCTTCCTCAATGCGGCGCATGAGGAAGAAATCCTGTTTACTCGAGGGACGACGACCAGCATCAATGCGGTTGCCAGATCCTTTGGGTCAAAATTTATTCAGGCCGGTGACGAGATTGTCATCACGGAAATTGAGCACCACGCGAATATTGTCCCTTGGCAAATGCTATGCGAAGAGCGAGGCGCTCATTTACGGGTGATTCCAGTTAATGATCGAGCAGAGCTCGATATGGAAGCAGCAGCTGAAATCATCACGGATCGAACCAAGCTTGTCGCCTGCGTACATCTTTCTAATTCGACAGGAACGATTCACCCGATCAAACAAATCGTAACACTCGCCCGTGCCAAGGGCGCCCACGTGCTGGTCGACGGCGCGCAGGCAGCCCCGTCAATGCCAGTGGACGTACAAGACCTCGATGTCGATTTCTACGCGTTTTCGGGCCACAAAGCATATGGTCCGACCGGCGTTGGCATCCTCTACGCAAAACGTGAGCTGCTAGAGGTGCTACCTCCTTACGAAGGAGGGGGTGACATGATCGACGAGGTGACGTTCGAAAAGACGACCTATGCAGAGCCGCCTCTCAAGTTTGAAGCGGGGACACCCGCAATCGCCCAAGTCATCGGATTGGGTGCTGCCATCGACTACCTCAGCGAAATAGGCATGGCAAAGATCCACGCGTGGAAGCAGGAGCTTCTTGCCTATGCAACCCCGCAGCTCTTAAAAGTCGAAGGACTCAAGCTCATGGGGGAAGCGCGTAATAAAAGCAGCGCCCTAAGGTTTGTGGTCGACGGTTGCCATCCCCTCGATATTGGCACACTTCTCGATCTCAAAGGCGTGGCCATCCGTACCGGACACCACTGCACGCAACCCACACTGCGCCGCTTTGGTCACACCGCGACCTGTCGTGCCTCACTGGGACTTTACACCACCAAAGACGAAATCGATCGTTTTATTGAATTGCTGCAATCGGTGATTCAGAAGTTGCGGTAGATCTGCCCAGTGCATTTTTAATCTTCAGGGTATTTACGTCGGCACTGTCGTTAAATGTATCCAGCTTTAAATCGTAATCCTTGTCGGCGTGAACCGTAAAATAGGCTCCCCTAGCTTCACCAAGGGGGCGATTTCCCCTCTTTACCTCACGTTTTTCGATTTCTTCCAGTGGAGCAAATAGTCCCACTGTTAACAATCTAAACGGGGTTAATTTTTCTTTCCACATCGCGAATTGTTCCTTGCTTTCGATCACCTCATCGATAATGAGGTTTTCGCCTCTTTGGAGTCTCAGAACACAATCATTCTTAAATTTATTTTCGAGGGCCAAGGCTGCAGGACCGTAACACATTTTGAGGGTAGGATGACCTTGTGAGTCAGTGGTTTTGATGCACTGGAAACCGTCCACTGGATGGTCGAGCACAGCATCGAAATCGTTTAGGCCTTCGGGCATGGTTGTTATCATTTCATCCATGCTTACATGCATAAAATTCCCCTCCAGAGAAGCTGCTAGCTGCTTGGCTAGAGTCGTTTTTCCTGCACTAGAGCAACCGTTTAGTAACAGGGCAGTACCCGAGCTCTCTACATAGATTGGAGAGGCGCCGATTAACATAAGTCCAACACCAAAGATAAGATTTAAGGCTCTGTGATACATGATTCATTACCCGCCGTATGTACATAAAACGGTTTGCCCTAAGCTTCAATTTCTAGCAATGAGCCTCCGGTTTGGATGGGGCTGCCTCTGGGGTGTTGTGTGTGTGAGGGTCTGTATTGCCTAGTTTTTTTAAACGCAAAGTCGCTAAGAACGCAGAGGAACGCAAAGAAGAATGTTTGAATGCCGAATCCAAACATT
>JBFIDQ010000209.1:0-5807 GCA_041603795.1 Chlamydiales bacterium | reverse complement strand
TGATGGCTCGAGTGAGCAGGTTCAAATCGAACTTGGGACCCTAGGTCCTGGTGAGAGCGAAGAGGTCAGAATCAATCTTGACACCACCCAGCGCGGTTACTTCTGTAACCAAACTCAGGTGAGCTCTTCTAATGCCAACAGTGCTAGCGCAGAGGCTTGTACACAAGTGATGGAGAAAGGAGTTTCTGTCACCAAGCACGGCCCTGCATTGACCTTCATTGGCAAGCCAGCAACGTACACCATTCGTGTCACCAACATTGGCGACATGGAACTAACGGACGTAACCGTTCGTGATGACGCAGCAGCAGCTACGAGAATCACGGAAGGCGGCGGAAGCGATGTAAGTGGTGATCGTGCGACTTGGAAGCTTGATCGTCTAGGTGCTGGAGAGTCTCGTAGCTTTAACCTTACCGTCGATAGCAATAAAGTCGGTACTCATTGCAACGAGGTTTCGGTCAATTCCCGTGAGGGAGCGTCTGATGATGCCGAGGCTTGCACCGAGTGGCAGGGCCACTCAGCGATCCTCATGGAGCTTATCGACGTAGAGGACCCACTGCTTATAGGTGAGACAACTACCTATAAGGTTCGCATCACCAACCAGGGTACAGCAGCTGACCGCGACATCGCGATCAAGTTGATGTTCCCAAGCGAGGTCCAGCCATTTAGCGCTTCTGGTGCTACAAATGGTACGATCAGCGGCCGTACGGTCACGTTTGCTCCATACGACGTCCTGAATGCAGGGCAGGTTATTGAGTTTAGCGTAGAGGCCAAAGCCACTAGCCGGGGCGACGCACGGGTCAAGCTAGAGCTTGATTCCGAGCTTCTCAAGCGTCCTGTGGTTGAGGAGGAAAGTACTCACGTTTACTAGGCACTTGTTGCTTGGAAGATGTGAGGCTGAGTGCCCCCGGGGTTTATCCCCGGGGGCGCTTTTTTTTGTTGTTTTCTTCATGCATTTAACTCGAATCCTTTGCTATTCTGGTTCCATGTTTTCGCCATATAGAGTCCAGCTTGTCCTTTTTATTCACACCCTCGAACGCTTCGGCTTTTGGGGACTACGAATGCTCCTCGTGCTTTTTATGATCGAGCCCTTTGCCAACGGCGGTTTGGGGTGGGAGGAGGCTGATGCGGTGGCATGGAATGGTACTTATTCGGCTCTTCTCTACGTAACTCCTGCCTTGGGTGGATTCCTTGCCGATCGCTTTCTTGGGGGGAGGCGCGCGATTCTGCTAGGCGCCGGACTCAATGCCGTGGGGATAGCCTGCCTGTTGTGCCAATCTGAGACCTTCCTATGGCTGTCACTCGCATTCGTTGCCGTAGGCAACGGCTTCTTTAAGCCGTGCATTACGAGCTTTCTGGGACAGTTGTATGCGCCAGGTGATAGTCGACGTGAAACCGCTTATCAATATCTTTATCAGACGGTATTGCTAGGGGTTCTGGGGGCAGGGGTGGTCTGCGGCTGGCTACAGCCAACGTACGGATTCAAGGCGGCCTTTGCAACGGCCTCTGGGGCTACGCTTTTGGCGGGCCTTCTCTTTCTTCTGATTCCTAGCAGCGATTGGCCAAAAGACCAAGCCGATGAGGGTGCGTCTTCCGAGAAGGTGTCAGGATCGAACAAAAATCTTGTAGTGATTGCAGTCCTTGCCCTGATCACCATCTTCTTTTTCGCGGCTCATACGCAGGGTGGGGGACTCATGACCGTATTTATCCACCGCTACACAGAACGCTCTCTATTTGGCTGGGAGATTCCTACGCTCTGGCTGACCTCTCTCGGGACCCTGTTTGGGGTCGCCTTTACACCTGTTTTAGCCGGAATCTGGACCCGCCTTTCTCGTGGGGATAGAGAGCCCTCCTTTATGACCAAGCTTGCCCTGGGAATTGGATCGACGGGCCTTGCCTTTCTTTTCATGATGGGAGCTGATATGGAGCGGACCTGGCTGGGGGTAGAAAGAGCCAGCGTCTTTTGGCTTTTAGGTTTTCACGTAAGCTATATTATGGGAAAACTTCTGGTTACCCCTGTCTTATGGTCGACAGCCGAGCGCCTTGCCCCGGCGCGGATCCGTTACCTCGTAATGGGGGTGATGATGGGCTGCATTAGCATCGGCTATTTTGCCGGGGGGCGAGTCGGTTATCTTATTGGAGAGCTCCCTTTCGAGCAGATCTTCCTCGGCATCTCCGTAGCTTGTTTCTCTATGATGGTGCTCGTCTTTCAACTACGGAAACCTGTCCTCTTGCGAGCGGACGGTAACCTCTAATTCATCCCAGATCAAGGAGAAGGGAACGTGAAAAAAATTGCTTTATTTATGGGTGTGGTCGCTGGACTGCTACTATCCAAGCCTTTGCAGGGTGAAGTTTTTGAAGGACAACTTCCCAATGGAATGGTTTTGATTCACGGCGATAACGATCAAATGGCTCATAGCACTGTGGTGCGCCTTTCGTTGAATACTGGAAATATTGCCGAGGGGCCAACGGAATCAGGGCGAATGGAACTTCTCCTTCATGCTCTTTTCTACGGTACGCAGGACCACAACGCGCAAGAGTTAGCTGCCGCTCTGGCTGAACTTGGACTCAACAGCGACCCTTCCACTCATGTTCGAGTTGGCCCACTCGAATCGTCTATCGAATTTCAACTTTCACATTGCGGAGATGACGTCGCAGCACTTCGTCTTCTTCACGAACTCATTTGCCGTCCACTTCTTGACCTCTCAGCGATATCCATGGCGCAAAATAGCCTAGGGACAGCTTTTAGCGTGCAAGAAATTCAACAGTTATTTGAAGAAGTGGTCCGACCGAACCGTTGTGCATTGGTGGTGATGAGCGATCAGCCTATGGCGCCGATACGTGATTTTGTGGAGTCACTTTTTTCAGGTTGGAGATCCTCCGATCGGGGACAGGGGAACGTTTCGCTGTACCCGGCTGAGCTAATTGGAGAGCCGGTGGTCACAAAGGCTCCCAGAAGAATGCCTCCACTAAATGCTTGTGACGTACTAGTGGATGAAAAAATTCTGATGAGAGAGCCCTCATGGTACCAATCGAAAAGCACCGGTTATTGGATCGGAGGCGGCCTCCTGGTAGCTATGACTGCGGTTTTGGCCGCAGGATTGATCTTTATGCCACCAGCAGCAGCGGCTGCTTTTATTTTTGTGCCTGGGGCATGTTTCTTCCTTGCCAAGGGCTATATGCATGATCCTGAGGTGCTCGCAGAGGCGAGGCAGCGCAACTTGATTGAGGGATTTGACTCAACTTACTCCGAAGGCAATACGCTCCTTACATTGACTCCAGCTGAAAATCGCAAAATGTTTCTTGAGGGAAATATCTATGCCCCTGCGTCCTTTTGTGGTCCCATCGTCAACTTGGCGCGCAACTATCGGCTTTCTGATCCAACCTTTATCGAGATGCTTCTTCTTGAGGAACGCGTTCAGATGAAAGGGATCAGGGATAACTTTTTGATGGATAAAAATTACGCTTCTCTGGGGCAGCAGAGGCTCAAACAGGAGCTGGCGGAGAAGATGATTCCATATGAAGAGGAACGCGACCGCGAGCTGCAGCGCCTCAAGAGTGTCCACGATGAGAACTATTATGTCCGCCGGGAGCTAGAAGAGCGGGAGAAGCGCGATAAGGCAATTCAGCAGGCGTGGGAAGATTTTCTCGCCGGACTCACTTCTGAGGTGTTTCGAGACGAGGTTATTGCCGTGTGGCAGCATGAGTATGAGTCGGTTTGTAGTGCATTGGAATTTAAGGCGGGACTAGAGCGCTCTGAGGCGGCATACACGGCCGGCAAGCAGGCTGCCGGTCACCTCTATGACGAGCAAAAGGACAGAGTGAAACATGAGATGCATTATGACGAGCGTATGGGCCTAGCGGGGCAGCGTTTGGATGAGCTTCGGATTAGCTACGATCACTTCTTTCGAGAGTACCTCACAACGCTCCCAATATCCCTTCCCGAAATTGTAGACTACCGCGATCTGCGGTTTCGCTAACGAATAGCAAAAGAGGAGGCTGTTGGCCTCCTCTTTTTTTTTACTAACCATTCACCGGAAATTGGAAAACCTTTAGGTCTTCTGCCGCATTCGTGTTTGGAAAAACCTCGCGCGCTTCGCGAGCAAACGCTTCGGCGTCGGGATAGCGCGCTGAATAATGGGTAAGGACGAGCTCTTTAGCTCCCGCTTGCAGGGCGATATCTGCCGCTTGCTTGGCTGTAAGGTGATGGTGGCGGTGTGCCATCTCTCGCTCGGTCTCAAGGTAGGTGCTTTCGCACAACAGGAGTCGGGCATCTTTGGCAATTTGTATGGCCTCGGGACAACGGCGTGTGTCAATCACAACGGCAAGAACATCCCCTTTTCGGACCCATCCTACGTCATCGAGGGTTACCTTTTTATCCCCCACTGTGAGCTCCCCTTTTTCCTGAAGCTCTCGTACCATCGGACCGCAAATACCGTTGGCTTTGAGCTTTTTAGCATCAAATTTTCGTGTGTCTGGCTCAGTGATGCGCCAGCCGATGTTAGGGACGCTGTGTTTTAGAAAGGTGGCTTCTACCCGAAACTTGCCGTCATCATGTACGAGTCCCGCTTCACTGACGGGATGCTCAATCACTTGGATAGTCTCGTGACAAATGGTGCCGTAACGGAGTCTATCAAAATATTTCTTGCCACTTGCCGGGTAGTAGCAGTGGATGGGGTGTTGCACGCCGTCAAGACTGAGACGCATCAACATGGAGCCCAAGCCGAGGCAGTGGTCGCCATGAAAGTGGGAAATGAAAATACGGGTGACGGTTGGCGGGGCGACATTTGCATAGATGAACTGCCTCTGGGTACCTTCTCCTGGGTCAAAAAGCAGACCCTCTTCGTTCCAGCGCACGAGATACGCGCCGTGATTGCGGAAACGGGTCGGTTGCTGCGACGAGCAGCCCAAAATAATTAGGTCACGTACGCTCATTTGACCTCGTGTTTTTCAAAATGAGCACGAAGTTGCTGGAAGGCGAGGCGGCGGTGACTCACTTGTGCGTGTTCGGACATTGTCATTTCGCCCATCGTTTTGTCACACCCGTCAGGTTTGAAGATAGTGTTGAAGCTAAAAGGTCCGTGCTTGGTGTTGCCCGCAGGAGCGACAATTGTTCCGTGAATAATCCCTTCAAACACCTGTGGCTCACTACCAGGTTCGATGTAGGCGGCGGAACAGATAGCTTGCACCGAGTGATCGCCCGTGCATGAGACGAGTCGATAGAGCCGCTCTGCAGTCATCGCCTTAAGAAAGTCCTTCGCGTAGGGCCCGGGCATTCCACCAAGAGCTCCGCAGCAAAGGGAAACGTCTTCTAGGATAAGAGGCGCTCCAAGAATCCCAAGAGCCGACTTCGCTTTGGCACGAATAACCTCATCTCGTGACCCTTGAATTTCCTCAAGGTCGATGTTCACGTGCTCCAGATCCCACCCTTCAAGGATGTGAACCGCTTCCTCGAATTTTTTGTGATTTCCAGTTATGAACTTAATTTTCATGCGTGTTTTCCTTGAAATAGCGTAACAAGAATACCGCGTATGAAGTTTTTTGTCAGGTGCCCTTTTATACCCCAGGGTAATCGCATGGTAACGATTGTTTAAACGCGAAGGTCGCGAAGGAGCGAAGGACACGCGAAGGTTTTTTCCTTTGCACGGCACCCTTCTCTCTACGAAGAAAACTTAAAAAAACCTTCGCGGCTTCTTCGCTCCTTCACGACCTTCGCGTTAAAATAATAATCATCATGCGTTTACTCCGTCTATGGCTGCGCGGGGTATATATCAAAACTGTCAGGAGTTTCGGTCATAGTAAAGAAGCGG
>JBFIDQ010000208.1:0-5848 GCA_041603795.1 Chlamydiales bacterium | reverse complement strand
GGTAGCCACGACATATGCTAGCCCCGTGCAACGAGCGATAGCGAGGCAGCTCGGGGTTTATCAAAACGACAGTATGCGCCCCGGCAGGGGGGCTACAAATCATCCCGATGGCAATCTGAGAGCGATGATTTCGATAAGAGTGAGCAGAGGGGCTCAGTGTTGTAGATGTGGCTCCCCTACCGGGGCGCATACTGTCGTTTTGTTAAACCCGAGCTGCCTCGCTATCGCTCGTTGCACGGGGCTAGCATATGTCGTGGCTACCGCCACGTGGAATTCGGTCGCTGCAAGTTCTGTGAAAAATGCTTATGCGTAAAAGGGGTTCTTTGAATCTAATGGGCCTTTTCTTTTTTCTCTCAAGGGAGTACGCTCCTTCCCCATGAGCGAAATTCTTTGTCTCCTTCCTGGATTAATTGATGTCCCTTTGCAAGATTTGGGAGGGGCGTGTCCGTTGGAGAAGGCGCCCACGCCGACTCTTGATGCGATGCACTGCTCGGTGGATCATCCACCGGATTATGGCGGACTCGAAACGGTCCTTTTAGCCCTTCTCGGGGTGGTTCCAGGTGAAGCTTCTCCCAGGGGACCCTTGGAGGCGTACTCTCTAGGGTATGCTCTTGCGCCTCATCAGCTTGCCTACTCCGCTCGTTTGATTTCAGCCGGTGACGGGATCATTGTCGACGTATCCGACGAATTGACCTCCGACAGCGAAGGCAAAGCTTTGCTGAGCGCTCTTCCAGGGACATTTTTTCACCTGGAAGGACCAAAGGGTGTCTATCTTACCTCTCAAGAATTGCCGCGTCGCATTGGATGTAATCCAGTAGCGTGCGAAGGGGAGTCCTGGCAACAAGGGCTGCCGCAAGAGCTCGCGAATGGAATCGAAACCGCTCTTGTTGGGCATGAAATCAACGAGCTTCGTTTTGATTTGGAAGAGCGGCCGGTAAACGGACTCCTTCTCACAGAGGGTGGCGAGGCGCCACAGTGGGATAGCACGACTGAGCTGGGCGATACGTTGGTTGTGACCGCCTCCGCCGTGATGCATGGCGCCGCTCGCGCCGTGGGCGCCGCCGTATGGCGACTTCCCCGCGAGGGACGTCGACTAGAGAATGTCTCCCTCATCCTGCAGCAAATTCCTGAGCTCACCAAGAAGCATTCGCGCATTCTTCTCGACCTACCGTACCTCTGGCAGAGCACTTACGAGGGGGATGTAAGGGAGAAGGTAAAAACCATCGAATGGCTCGACCGCCATCTTCTTGCCCCCATCCGCGCACAATGGACGCTTGCTGTGCATCCCCTTCGTCCAACGGACATTCGACTCGGCACCTGGTTGCCGGGTGAGGTCATGACCTGGAAAGGTTAGGTGGTTGGATTAAAGTCGCGAGGCAGTGAATTCGTCGACGCCCTTTGCGATGCCCCACGCTATCTTATTCAGGACCTTGGGATCCTTTAGAACTCGCATCTCCTCCGCATTGGTCAGGAAACCACCCTCAACCAATATCGCTGGCATCTTCGTATTGCGAATGACCGCGAAGTTGCCCGCTTTCACTCCACGAGAGGCCGTTTTGGAGCTCTTAGTGACGTGAGTCAGGACGCGCTGGGCGAGCCCTTTCGATCTAGATGCGCGCACCTTTTCCTTACGAGAGTCGTAGAAGAAAATTTCCGTGCCATGGGCCTGTCGACTCGGTGCCGAGTTAAAGTGGATGCTGACAAATAGGTCCGCTTTGCGCTTGTTGGCAATGTTGGTGCGCTGGTCAAGGGAAATGAATTTATCCGTTGTGCGCGTCATGATTACCTGGTAACCCATCCTCTTAAGGTGGTCACGTACCATTAAAGACGTCGCTAGGGTCAGGAATTTTTCGTGATAGCGCGGCTTCTGTAGGGAATGCGTGCCGTAGTCATCGCCACCGTGACCAGCATCGACCACGATGGTTTTGCTCTTGCGGCGGCTATGCGAGGGTGTACCCTTTTTATCGCGACCTGCACAGGGTGCACAAAGAGGGATCCATAGGATCAGTAGAAGTAGGCGAAGGGTCATCGCGGGGTGGTCTCCTCATGAAGGGCGTCGCAAATCTCTTTTACGACCTCTCTGTCGTCAAAAGCAATCGTTTCGTGTGAAAAAACCTGGGTTGTCTCGTGACCCTTTCCAGCGATAACTATCGTGTCTTCCGGTGTGGCAAGCTCCAGAGCTCGTCGAATCGCAAGCCGTCGGTCCTGGCGGATCATCACGCTATTTAGGTCCTCAAAACCGGCTAGAACCTGGTTGCAGATCATCTGAGGATCTTCTGATCGTGGGTTATCGGACGTGATAATGGTGAGATCGGAGTAGCGTTCAGCCACCTGCGCCATCTTCGGCCGCTTGCTCTTATCGCGATCACCGCCACACCCGAATACCGTAATCACTCGTCCTGTCTTGAATTCTGCAAGCGTAGCTAGCACATTTTTAAGAGCGTCATCAGTATGGCAGTAGTCGACAAATACCTTGAGATTGAGTCGATTGGAAACGAATTCAAGTCGACCCCGCACACCGGGAAATTTTGTAAGGTGATCCGCTGCGTCTTGTAGCGAAGCTCCTTTGGTGAGGGCAACACCTATGGCGGCAAGAGCGTTGTACATGTTGTAGCGTCCGACCCCTGGCCAATCCAAGCGAGCCGTAGCTTGCTGGTAGGTGAGGGTGCACTGGGTTCCAGTCGCTGAAAGGTGAAGATCGCTGGCCGTGAGGTCGGCTGAATTACGAATGCCATACGTCAGAACATTTGCTTTGGTATTGCCCAAAACGCGTTCCTGCCAGGGATCGTCCGCGTTGCTGACAACCGTCGCAGTGGATTTGAGTCCCTGAAACAACAAGCTCTTCGCCGCAGCATACTCTTCCATGGTGCCATGGTAGTCAAGATGGTCGAGCGAAAGGTTGGTGTAGACGGCTACGTCGAAATCAATTTCGGCAAGGCGGCCTTGATCGAGGGCGTGTGAGGTTGTTTCCATGACCCCTGCCTGGCAACCAGCCAGCTCCATCTCCCTCAGCATCTTATGATTAGCCACCACATCGGGTGTGGTCCGTGTAGCTGTATAATGGTTGTCACCGATGAGGTACTCGATCGTGCCAATGAGTCCGCATGGGACATCCATCTGCTGCAAAAGGTGTCTCACGAGGTAACAGGTGGTGGTTTTGCCGTTGGTTCCGGTGATGCCGACCATGAAGAGCTCTTTACTCGGTTGCTCATAGTAACGAGCGGCAAGGAGCCCTTCAATTTCGGCCGGGTTAGAGTGAATGACCTGTACGACTCCCTTAAGAAAGGGGTCGAAGATATCCGTAATGACGGCGATAGCGCCGCTAGCGACGGCTTCTGGGATATAGTGCTGGCCGTCATGGACGCGCCCGCGCTTCGCAATGAAGAGATTTCCCGGAAAGATCAGTTTGGAGTTGGCGGAGATGCCGGTGATGGCTGCCTCTTTCGATCCCTTCACCTGCAGCCCTGGCAGCTCTTTGAGGAGCTTTTTAAGCTTCATAGCCAGTTTCCTACGGAGTAAGGGGGATCATTTCACTTTCTAACCTTTTCTTGCAATCGGTTTGTTGAGCTACGCAGCCTTGTCTCCTGTTTGTGTTGCTCTGTCGGGTTCTTTGCGCAGGGCGAGGTAGCGCCGATTCAATTGGACGATGGCAAAAAACCAGCCGACCATCATTATGGCAAACAGGACAAATAAATAGGGGGAGAGCCCTGGTAGGGCGAGCCCTGGAAGCAGAGTTTGGAGTCCCATGAGAATAAAGGAGCCACCTGACTTCCCTGCGCGTCCGCCAACCACGTCCACTGCGGCCTTACCCTTGGAACGAAGCTCGTCATCGAGGGGAAAAT
This sequence comes from Chlamydiales bacterium, assembly GCA_041603795.1. GTDB lineage: Bacteria > Chlamydiota > Chlamydiia > Chlamydiales > JBFIDQ01 > JBFIDQ01. The sequence goes on along the minus strand of JBFIDQ010000208.1, from coordinate 2,006 downwards.
AGGCCATCTCCTTGGTGGCGTCGAAGAGGGAATACTTCGTCGCTTTGGTCAGTGCATTTTGCCAGTAGCCAAAAGTGGCGGCTACGCCGACAAGGGTCCAGGTCTCTCCCATAAAGAGAAATGGCTCGGCGGCTGCACCTGTCCAATAGCCGTAGAGAATCACGCTAAAGAAACCGCTTCCGGTTAGTGCAAGTATGATTGGCGTCACATTTGCTGCCTTGAACCAGCTGAGATTTCGTAAGATGAATCCGCCGCCTAACATGAGCGGCAGAGCAATGAGTCCGGTAGTACGAGAGAAATCGGCCATATAGGAGAGGTAGGAGGCCTTGAGCTCTTCGCTGCCAGCCAAAGGATGGGCGATCGCCATAAGCTCCTTGGCTTGTCCCTTCCACAGGACGTCGATGAAGTTGATGGTGACGCCATAAGCTAACACGAGAGTGGCCATAAAGAGCAGGTAACGTGAGTTGAGTAGGTAGCGTATGCTTTCTCCTAGACCGAGTTTCGCTTTGCCCTTCTTCACTTTTCTTACCGGAAGCTCGAAATCGGGTTGCTCCGCCTGGCGACACATCCAAAAGTGCAGCATCATAATAGCTACGCCGGAGAGGATGAGGACGGGGATCATCGTTTGGAGGATGTCCTGCATGGCGCTTGGACCGCTATTTTGCGCGACGAGGTTGTGGGTAAATGTTCCGGATAGAATCAGTCCGATATTCCCAACGAAGCCGAAGAGCGGATAAAAGCGTTTCGCCATCTCGGTTTTGGTGATTTCATTGGCGAATTGGAAGAATAGTAGGGAAAGGACCGCTGAGCCCCATAGTTCTGCTAGGACGTAAAAGAGCGTATACGACCAGTTGGCGCACATTACGATGACCCATTGCATGCGAGGAAAGGCAGCCTTCCAGTTGGCAATTGTTTCAGCAGCAGGATGTAAACTTTCGATATTGGGGTAAATCGCGTAGGCAAAGAGTCCGAAAAAGACCAAGAAGGGGGTCACGATAAAGTAAAAGATGCGCTCCCGATTCATAACAGAGGCGATCTTCGTAAAGAAGAGCATGAAAAGGATTGCCGCGGGAAGCGTGCAAAGCAGCTTGATGTACGGTATGACGTTCGCGTCAGCGCCCACCCCGTTTGTAACGAGCGTATCCTTTAGATTGCGCAGCATCGTGTAGTTGGAAAGGATCAGCATCATCATCAGTGCCATCGGCAAGAAGCGCAGCCATTCGCTGCGGTTAATGGGAAAAATCTGGTATAAGGTGTCTCTAATCCAGTTCATATTATTTACTGTATCCTAGTTTTCAGTTCCTGTTCTTATTTTTATTATAGCACTTTAAATATTATTAATTAATAGTTTTATTTTTTTATGGGAAGGTGAGGTTGTAATTAGGGTGTAAAAGTTTGACAAGATGGCTCTGTTGAGACATCCGCTGGAGTTTCCTTAAGGGACCCAAACGACGAAAGCGACCGAAGTACAGGCGGAAGCCAAATGGGAGAATAGAACCACATAGCCCTTTGTCCCTCAGTCTCTTCGGTCGACTGGGGCCCCTAAAAACCAGCTGACGAGTTGCCGTAGTTTATTCTTAGGTAATTGCGTTTGATAGCTTCTCCTCCCAACCTTCCCCAAGAATATTTGCTAGGTGCTGGTTAACTTCCTGGTGGCCAACGGGAAAAAGATTTCTGATCTCGATTCCTTGGGCAAGCACAGGTCTTAGAAGATCTTTTTTTGATTGTGTGAGGACGTTCGCATTTGGCTCATGGTCCTGGTAGTTGCGCAAAGCTTGTTGGAAACGAGGCATTCTCTCTGGATGGTTGGCGGCCAATATGGTAGCTAATTTTGTGAGGCCAATTGACACCTTCGGGTCATCTAGGTTGAAAGTCGGGGGCATTAGGTGGGGTGTGACATTCTAGTTAGAAATTCACCGCCAGCCCCTCCTGGCTTCCAGATAGATTTGAGTTCATATTAAACCTTTTCCCATGCCGTTTTGACGGCAAATCCTGGCGTCTCTTTG
>JBFIDQ010000207.1:0-5857 GCA_041603795.1 Chlamydiales bacterium | reverse complement strand
GCAATTTGTCCCACGCTCCCTAGCGCGTCAAGGATCGAGTACTGTGAGTGTTGATGAAGTGGAACCCAGGTCATAGCCTTCTCTCTATTTTATGCGAGAGCTAGCTCGCCCTCTTTACTTGTTTCTTCTTTTATTTGGTCATTTTTAGACGCCACCGACCACAGTGGAATGAGCATAGCAAAAGCAACGATGCAGCAGGTAAAAAGAGCAAGGAAGAAGCCATCCCATCCGTAGTCCTGTGCGATTTTCCCCATTGGCCAGCCCGCAGTGGCAGCTCCTGTGTAGGCGAAGGCCCCGACAAAGCCCGTCGCCGTTGCCGCCGCCTGCTTATCTGTGATTTCAGCTGCGGCCATTCCCACAAGCATTTGTGGGCCAAAGATCAGGAATCCCATGGCAAACAGTAAAGCCGAGTCGAGTGGCATATAACGTCCACCAAAACACCAAAAGGAATAGACAGCGAGCAAAGTGCCAAACATAAACAGCACATTGACCGGTCCACGCATTCCCGAGAAAATTTTGTCCGATGCCCATCCAGCGGCAAGACTTCCAAAGAAACCACCCACCTCGAACCAAAAGACTACCCCGCCCGCAGCTCTTGAATCGTAGTCGTGTACTTCCGTTAGAAAGAGAGCGCTCCAGTCATTGACAGCTGTGCGAATCACGTACACGAAGAAGTAGGCGACCCCAAGCATTAGGATAAACTTGTTCTTGATGACGTGATCCCAGAGGATCTCACGCACCGAGAGAGCGTGCTTTTCTCCCTTTCTTTCTGCCTTACCATTAACGGATTCTACTGGGGGGAGTCCTAGTGACTCCGGAGTATCTCGAAGTCTATTGATGAGAAGGAGTCCACCAAAGACACAGATCACCCCAGGGGCGTACATACCGTAGCGCCAGCCATAGTGGTAGACACAGAATCCTACGAGTAGCGGAATCAGCGCACCACCGATGTTATGTGACGTGTTCCATATACTCCACCATGTGCCGCGTTCCTCTTGTGAGTACCAGTGAATCAGCAGCTTTGCACATGGAGGCGCACCGAAGCCCTGAAAGAAGCCATTGAGGCCCCATAGGACGCCGAAAGCGATGAGCGAAGAAGAAAGGCCGAAGGCTATGTTTATGATTCCTGTGAAAAGGAGTCCGATACCCATCAAATAGCGAGGATTCATCTTATCCGCAAGAATTCCGCTTGAAAACTTTGAAACAGCGTAGGAAATCGACATGATGCTGCCGAGCAAGCCCAGCTCTGATTTTGTAAATCCGAGCTCAGTGATGAGGGCAGGCATCACAAAAACGAAGCTTTTCCTGGTGAAATAAAAGAGAGCGTACCCGACGAAAATTCCGGAGAATATCCTCTTTCTCCAGTAGTGAAACTGGTCAGCCGTCTCCGAAGTAGTCTCAACAGAAGAAGTCAAAATATATTTAAAAATTCTCGTTTAGACAATCACGTTCAATCATTTATGATTCCCTGGATTTCGTCAACATCAACAAAACGTTTAATTTTGCCATGCTAAAATGAGCGGTCAATAGAGTCTGATAATCGAATGACATAGGTAACTTATATAAAGCGGGGCCCATTCGATTTTTCGCAAAAATTTCTGCCTCGCTGTGCCACTGCGCTAAAACGACTGCAACCATTTGATTCTTTATCACTTACACGAAGTTAAAGGTTAGATTTCCGGCTCATCCCCTCAAGATAGGTAATTTTTACAGTACATTTACCCTGCAACAATCCAATAGGAATTGACCTTCAGCGCCTCATATGCTACAAAGAGTTGTTGAATTGGAACGGGTTTACATGATCAAACTGACCCTCAATCCGGAATCAGAATCGACCGTAGAGGAATTTTCTAGCTTTCCGATCTCTATTGCTTCTTCCTCTGAGGGAGATGCGAGTCTCTTATTGCCTCAGAGTGCTCCCGACGGCATTCGTCTAGAGATCACCGAAGTCGATGGCCAATGTCGCCTGACGAATCACGGCGCCAACCCAATCGCCACTCTCAATGGGATTGACCTGGGCGGCGAGGGTGAGATTCAGAACGGCGACCGCATCCATATTGATGAATTGGTGATCCTCTTTGAGGTAGGGACAGAAATTGAGCAAGCACCTTCCCCTTCTGAAGAGGAGCTAGCGGTCACCGAGGAAGAGCTTGACAGCCTTTTAAGCGACGTCAATGCCCTAGAGGATGAGGAGAAGGTCGAACTGCCTTCCTTGGGTGAAAAGCTGCCTGCCACGTCTACTGGCCAGAGTAAGGAAGACCTGGAGCTAGAAAAGGAACTCGAAGAAATCCTTTCTGGTGGTGAGCTTGACTTCTCTGAAGATGTCACTCATGAGGAACTTTCCGAAGAGGACCTCGACGCCCTTGTAAGAGAGGCAGAAAATATTTCCACAGAGACTGGCGCTCCGCCTAAACAAGAGGTGGCCGAAGAGGAAACCTTCGAGTTTGCTGCGGACGATCTTGATGTGGCAACAGAGGAGGCTCCGGAAGAAGACAGAGAAGAAGAGCCTCCCGAAGAAATAGCGGAAGAACCTGAGCCAGAGTCTCCTCAAGATGAATTAATTCTTGATTTCCAAGAGGGTCCGGTCGACCAAGAACTCGACCAGATTATTGCGGAGAACAGAGAGACAGAAAAAACCTCCTCACTCACCACTGAAATTCTTGATGATTCGGCGACCACAAGCCAAAGTAGTTGGAGTCACATTGAGCGCGACATCATTGATACGGACGATTTGAGTAAAGAAGATGCTCGCTCCCAGGAGCTTGAGAATTTTCTCACTCTAGATCCGTTTGAAGAAGAGCCGCGCTCAATCAAGAAGATGCTCCTTATTGCAATGGTCGTCATTCTCGCCCTTGGCAGCGTCACAGGATTTCTTATTGTCTCCTATCTCGAGGAGCAAAATCGTGGTGACGAATTGGTGGCAGCTCGCGGAGTTGCTGATGTCGCCATGGCGCTAACTCATGCTCTTATTGAGACGGGACAGCGCTCCCAGTACCAAATTTCCAACCCTGAATATATCGAGAAACACCTCAATGACGTGCTCTCTCCGATGTACCGTAAGCTCTCAACAGCATCGAGTCAGCAAGGCTTTGTTGGTAACCGCTACCGTCTACGCATTTACAGCCAGGACGACCCAGTAAGATTTCTTTTAGTTGCTGATCCTGTTGACGATTGGAGCCACTGGTTGGCCCATCGAAAGGGATTTGTCCTTGAGTCAAAGGAAATGGTTGTTCGTGAGAGTAGCAATCCGGAGCTATGGGATGAGCTACTTGGTGAGCACGGGCAACTTGCTATGGTGGATCCGGACCAATTTGATCGCGCGTTAAAGACATCCACTCCGATGCGCTTAACCCGCCTCAACGCCAACTCCATTGTCGCCGGGTTCTCTGTCCCAAAGGACCTTCCCTATGTCCTACCTAACGCAGAAACGATCATTTACAATGCCTCCCGTTATCACGCCTTTACTGATGCCGTAGTGGCCGCAATTAGTCGGTATGACGATGATGTGACAAGTGAGCGCGATCGTGCCGTTCTTCGTCACCAGCTATCTCAACTTGCTCAGATACCACAGCTCGTCCTTTACGGAAGTGCTGCGATGCAACAAACCGAGAAAGCGCAGAAAATACTAGAGGATACCCTACCCCCGGGCTACCATTTTCTTATGGGGCACGTGACCCTAAACAAAGAAAAAGGGACCGTGATTCGCTCTGATCTCCTTTTGGATGAAGCCGCCTTTGCGGTTTTAGAAGGAAAGGAGAGCTTCAATTTAATAAATCAAGAGCCGGTAAAAGATGAGGAGACGCTAAACACCTCCCACCCACTGTTCATCACCCTCATGGAGCTATCCCGCCAGAGGCAAGTTGCTCTTCAAGAAGTCGGAGTAAAAATTACTTCGCTGTTAAACGATCATAACAAAAAAGAAGAGCCAAACTTCGTTGAGAAATACGAGGAGCTTTTTAGCAAGTACCGCTTGCTCAGCCTCGAATACAAAGATAAAATTTCTAGAATTCTCTACAACCTCTACGAGGACTACGTCCAAAACACCTCTGATAAGAATATGCCTCTTTTTCTGGCTAGTGTGAAAGCGACGGAGCTTGAGTATTTGCTACCCGATCAACTCCAAGAGAAAGTGAATTCACACCACCAAAAAACGCCCCTCTTTGAAGCTCCCAAAGATTTCGAGGAAGCACTCGAAAAAATTCAGGCGAGTGCCAATCTTAAGGAGCTCGGGGAACACATCGACCAGATCGACAGTTGGTTGGATGGGCAGTCTCTTAAAAAAGAGGATCTTACTAAGAAACAGGGGCAAATAAAGACGATTATTCTGAAGAGGCTCGGCGGCCTCCTCCTTTCCCCTGATAGCACTTTGACACGACAATCCTTTCAGGAACGAAATCGCCTGCTCCTTGCTCATATTCTCAACGTTGCCAAGGTGAGTGAAGAAGAAGAGCGAGCTTTTTACCTGGGTGAATTCGACCACCTCATGGAGCGTTTCCGTGCCGCCTCGTCCGAGACGGGGGCTGAAGTCAAGCAACTACAGAAGGAAATCAGCGAAGCGGAGCAGGGCGATTACCGTGGTGACCCTGATTTTCAAAGGGAGATGGAGGGCGTCATTCAAAACACAGAGGTTCGCCTCTCGAAGAAACGTGCGGAAATTGTCACCCTTAAGGACCAGCTTGCGAAGGTTCCCCTGCGCACCGCCACCACCTCTCCCGAAGAGCAACAAGCCAATTACGGTCGACTCGGACAGCAAATTTTGATCCAAGAGAGCCTGCAGCCTCCAGGCAATGAGCGCGACCTCAAACTCCACGAGGCGATCGGTCTTTTAGCGCAGAGCACCCAGGACAATCGAGCCTTATGGGCAGATATTCTGGAAGCACGACGCTTGCTTACCGACAGTCCCCGCGACGACATCCTGAAAATTGTGCAATCCGACCTCGGATTTTCACCAACTCGCTATCCTCTTAGCACCAACGTTCGCAAGGCCTTTAAGCAATACATCGAGGCCAAGAAGGCCCTTACCAAGGCTCGTAGCGACGAGCAATATGAGGCACAGTTTGTCCTTCTCAAGAAAACCCACAGAAGGACCCTTGAGTCCATCATTGGCGACACGCGACGCATCCAGGAGCGCAGCACTCAACTGCTTACACGCTTCGACGATTTTATTCAGGCCGTCGACGAATTTTCGGTCGATTACAAGACGGCACGCGACGAAGGTTTTCTCACAAGTAACCAGCGCTACCATAGCAATATGATTTATCAGCTCGACAGGAAAAGCGCTACGATCCAAACGCTTAAAGCACGGATTGTCAAGGCCAGCAATGCACTACTTGATGCGAGCCGCCAGCATGAGCAGCTAGCCCATGCCGAGTTGGCAGCGCTAGAAAGTTCGGAGAAGGTGACTCGCGAAACTGTCTCTCAGCTGCAGCAGCAGCACAATCGCGTACATTATCCTAACATCATCGCTGACAATCTAAAGATCAAGAAAACGCTCGATCTTGGTGTTTACCCGATTCCGCAGTAGGTAATAGGGTTTCAGGGTAATTGAATGGTAAATATAATTTTAACAAAAAACTCGAAAGCTCTTGCCTGAACCCCAAGCAACTCTTTAGCAAAAGTTGTCAACAGGCATTTACGCCAGGGCGATTTTACCAGTCAGAACTTGATAGTAGAGACACTTTAGTTTGAGCTGATGATCTCTGACTGCAGGAGCAGCCGCGGCACCCAGCACAGCGTGTAAAAAGTTCTTGATAATATGGGCCACGACTTAGGCAAAGGGAGTGGTAACCCGCGAGAGCGGGTGGGTAGATTTTAGCCCATGGCAAGAGCAGCTCGCGGATGCGAGCAAACGCAGCCG
>JBFIDQ010000206.1:0-5861 GCA_041603795.1 Chlamydiales bacterium | reverse complement strand
GGTTATTAGCGCCCCAACACACTCCTTTGCGTACCTTTGCGCCTCAGCGCCTTTGCGTCTAAAAAAATATAATCAGTTACAACCCCCTGCGAAAGAGTTGCTTGAGGTTTATCCGTAGGCTCTCACGCGCTGATATTGGATTTATTTGCATAATGCGATTGCCCTGCGTGCATTATTCTGTAGCCGTTAAAATTAACCCCCCTGTGAGGCTGGCTCAACACTTTTAAGCCAGCGAGGAGATCCATCATGACGCTACTCCGCGCGTTTTATTGACCATCGCTAACTAAGCTAAGCCTTGGCCCTTTGTTCCGTATCCGGTTGTGTGGAACGGATGACAACTCCGTTATCGTACTCGATGCGGAAGAGCTCATCACCATAGCGATCAAACCATGTCCACAGACCCTGGCGCACACCGCTCCGCCACAAACCCTTCGTTTTCACTGTTCCGTTTTCATACCACTCTTCTGAAATCCCACTTAGCGTGTCCTGATGGTACATCAGTTTCAAGCGCTCCTGCTTATTGCCATACCATGCTGCATAGGGTCCCTGAAGCCGCCCATTCTCATATTGACTCTCCACTTGAAGCTGCCCGCTCTCATGCCACTCACGATATGTTCCATGGAGCATCCCCTGGTACCAAGCGGAGTCTGCTTTTTTCGCGCCCGATTCGTACCAGATGGTTTCCGATCCTGACTTCACGCCTTTGACGTAGCTTGTCTCTCGCTTTTTCTGACTACCCTCATGAAACTGGTACATTGTTCCCGTTCCCTTATCGAACTCAGATGAGGCTAGGATCGTCCGACCACTCTTATCGAACCACTTCCACGTTCCCACGGCAATACCTCGATGATAGCTGCCCTTGTTCGCCATTTTCCCATCTTCATGGTACGTAATGAACTCCCCATGGAGAAGACCTTCTGCATACGACGCCCTACTCTTCGACTTCTTGTTGGGGTAATAAGTTACAGCCTTCCCCTCCTGCAATCCATTCTCGTAATAGATTTCATTCTTGAGGACATGCGTGTCGTAGTACTGTTTGGTGGTTCCATGAAGCTTGCCGAGCTTATAGGTTTGCTCCAATTGCGGCTCGCCATCGGCAAAATAGGCCACCCATTTTCCATGCTGGGCACCATCGATGAATTCTCCCTTCAGGCGCACAAGCTGTTTCTTGCCCTTCTTTATGTCGTAGAACTCTTCGGCGACTCCATGTTCTTTGCCGTTGCGATAGCTAGCGCGAGATTTCAGATTACCGTTCGCATACATGATGCTCCATTCGCCCTCTCGTTCTCCCAGAATGTAGCGACCTTCGCTCCGAACCTGCTGCACGTCGCTGTCCGGCGTACGAGGCCACAATTCTTTGTAGTCGCCATTTTCCAAGCCATAACGAAATTGCTTAACTACCCGTAAACCGCCATCAGGATACCACGCCGTCCATTGTCCATCTTTTTTTCCGTTAACAAACTGGCCGGCGGTAGCTTTCTGAGGCTTTTGATCATTTTCTGCTAGAAACCATTTCTCCGCTGAACCGCTTTCCTTACCTCGAATGTACTGCTGTGAGGAATGCAGCTGTCCGTCTGGATAATACTCTTTCCACAAGCCGCTGCGGAGTCCCGCTTCAAAATGCCCCTCGCGCATCAGCTTCCCATCGGGGTGGTAGGTTACGAATAGTCCGTTTGGCTTTCCATTTTCCAGTGCGAAATCGGAAGAGATTGCCCCCGCGCGATTATACTCCTTCACCTCGACATTAACTGCTCCAACCCTATGCAACTCCTTGGAGACGACTTGTGGCGCGTTGACGTCCTCGTTAGGATAGTATTCGGTCGTCTTAACCATCTCGTCATTCTTGTATTCCCCTTCGCGAAGCACACGGCCATTCGGAGCCCACTCCACAAAGGAGCCGTGACGGTTCCCTCTTTGAAAGAGAAGGCGCGCTTGGAGGAGCCCATCAGGAAAGTAGGTCTTCTGAGCGCCATCAATCTTGCCTTGACGGAGAGTTGTTTCCTTACGAGGAACGACACGCCGATCTCCCTGCTTCTCGCCACTTACAACGAACTGATAGAAGGTACCCGTTCCGTTTCCTAGCTCCTCGCGCTTCAATACCTGGTCCTTTAGGTTGCGCCACTCCCACACTCCTGTTGGTGTGTTCATCGTGTAGTTGCCGCTTGTGAGAAGAACGCCGTACTCATCCCACCTCTTATAAAGGCCGTGGCGCTTGCCGTTCATCCACTCCTCTTCGCTGGCATTTGCTCCGTTGGGGTACCAAGATTTTGTATGACCCTGCCGCAAACCGTTCACATAGAACTCTTCACTAGCCTTTTTATTGTTCTCAAAAAAGGCGATGCGAGGTCCGTGCAAGCGATCATTCACGTACTGCTCATCGACGCGAATCTCTCGAGTCAATGACCACTGTGTCCAGTGCCCTGAACGCAAACCATTTTGATACTCACCTTGTGTACGGCGACCTGTTTCATCAACAAAAAGCCAGCGCCCGTGGCGCTTTCCGAAGATGACCGTCCCTTGGGCCCTAATGGATCCATTGGAAAAAAACTCCGTATAGTCGCCATGCGCTACGGATTCCTGATTGGGAGAGCTGACATGGGTTTGGACGCTTTGTACGGCCCCAGTGGGATAATGGGTCTTCCTTACCTCCTTTTGAACCTCCCCCTCGTCAGCAGCAAGAGAGTGTGAGATGGCAAGAAGAGCCCAAAGAAACTTGAATCGAATCATGACGCCTACCAAGGTGGTATAAATTTCTCCCACTCTAGGGCATCCTTGAAAACGTTGCAAGGGCTGTGGTTACTTAGGAATTCGGAGGGTCTGACCGACCCGTATGAGGTCGCTTTTCAGACCATTGGCCTCTTTTATCGCTCGGATGGTCGACCCCTCGCGGGTTGCGATTTTTTCCAGGGTATCACCAGGGTTCACACGGTACCCTCTGCTGGCACCCTTAGCAAAAGCAGAGGAGGGAACGTTATCGCTCGTCTCGACCAAAGCCATTAGGGCCCTAACTGCACCCTCGAGACTGCGAATTGTCTCCATCTGTGCATCTATCGATTTTTCGAGTCCACCCATCCGCTGCTTTGCCTGCCCCAGCGAAGAAGCAACACCACCGGCATGGCTTTTTAGATCACGTAAATCCTGTACGATCGCCTCATAGTCAGATTCCATCGTCGCCAAACGCGACTGAAAATCTGTGAGTGATCGCGACATTTGCTCACTGTTCTTGACCTGGGCCTCCGCGAGCTCCCGCCGGGCCCCCTCAATCAGAGATTCTTGGGTCGCCATTTTGCTGTCGAACATCCGCAGTTCAGAGACCACATTACCCTGCTCATACTTAACGTAGTCGACATCATCACGAACTTCCAACCAGGTTTGCTCTTGATCATCGAGGCGCTCTTCGTGCGCCCTACTTGCAGGGAGGACACACCCAGTGAGGCAGATTAAAAGTAGAGAAAGTAGGCCTCTCATCACGCACCTTTTCTCCTAAAGATACGGAACTGTGCTCGACGATTCTCTCTCCACGAACGATCATCATTTCCACTTATCAAAGGACGTTCTTTTCCATAGGAAATCGTGAAGATTCGATTCATATCGACCCCCTCCTTGATGACCAAATTTCGCACCGCATTACTTCTGCGAGAGCCAAGAGCGAGGTTATAAGCAGCCGCGCCTCTTTCATCACAGTGCCCTTCCACAAAAACGTACAGATCTGAGTTGTTCTTCATAAATGCCGCAGCATCCTTAACAGCTGTCAGATTCTCCTGCCCCTTAATCAAGTTGCTATTGTAGGGGAAATGAACGCGGCGAAACACATTGCTGTACCGAGAATCACTATGCGCATCAGTAAAGCCGTCTACTCCAGGAATATCACTAGATTCCTCACCTGGAGCCTCTCGTGAAAGTGGAATTGCCGAATCAGCATTGATTTCTTCTAAAGCTGACAGATCACCCATACTCAATTGCCGATAGAGACCTTCGTCCTCTAGAGGAATAAAATCATCCCCCTGGCCACGGGCGAATTCCGACTGACTCTTCACCTGCCGACTATCGCCATGCTTTCCACCGAGGGAACGAAAACCCTGCCCCACATAGCGGCCTGCGGTCCGAGTATCTTCCCAAACCTCACCCGACGATCGAGAACAACTCGACATCGCAATCAGGACTAACATAAGAAGTGGCATGAGCTTTTTCATCTTCTCCCCCATAGAGAATTGACGTTCTTCATCGATGCTACCACAAGAACAATTTTTCCGTGGCCTTTAATCTGTGATACCTATACCCCCGCGGGTATATCTATCTTGGCTCCCAGTCAGGAAAGCGCTTTTCACCACGCCCCTTTGTAATCTGCACCGCGCTTGTCTGATTCAGATTGATCAAGTAGAGCTCACTCGCTCTGTTGTCAGCCGAATTAAAAACCAGATGCAAACTATTAGGCGCCCAAGATGGGTTCTCCTTGTTACCTGGACCAGAAGTAATCTGCTTCTCCTTTCCCGTATGGACGTCATAGATCCAAATCTGGCGCGTCCCTCCGCTGTTCTTTGCACAGTAAGCGATCTTAGCGCCATCAGGTGACCATGCAGGCGCTGTGCTCTCTCGGTTCGCTAGGGTGATCAGTTGCGGGTGGATCGCCTTTAGGCGAGTACCTGGCTCAGGAACGCTCATGACATAGATTCGAGGTGATCCGTCCTTGTTGGAGACAAAAGCCACCCGTCGACCATCAGGCGAAAATGTGGGAGAAGCTTGCGTGCCACGAACAGCAGAAAAAATCTGATAGGGCTTCCCTAACGTTCCCACATCAGGATCGAATCGCTGTAGAAAAAGATCAGGGTTCCCTGTTACATCATTAATAAAAGCAACCGCGCCTCTAGTAGCCGCTACTGCCGGCATGAGCTGATTTCCCCGCAGTGAGATGAGGCGCTGTGGGCGCTCGGACGCTTGCAAGGGCGCGACGAAGATCTTGGGCTGACCCGACTTATAGGAAACATAGAAAAAGCTACCGGCGGAATAACCGGGCTTAGGTGGGAGGTAGGTTGGCATAACGGAATAGCTCCCATCGAACGTCACCTGCCGCACATTTGCGCCATCCCAATCTGCCTCCCACACCTCCGAGAGCCACTCTTGCCCACTACGATTGCCACTTTTCTGTCGAACCGTGTAGAGAATTTTACTCAATGCAATGCCGGGCTTATGAAAGAGTAGCTCGTGAATTTTGTCCGCTAACTGATGCATCACTCTACGATCAACCGACAAGTCACCTGCTAGAGAAAGCGGGCCGATACGCTGTACCGTTTTTCCGCTTAGGCTCGCAATACGGGCGACGAGCTTATCGCTTTCCATCTGCAGAGTAACTGCGTAGTAAATACGGTCCGTTGTTGGATCCAATGTGCCGCCCCACGCCTTTGCCTCTCGCTCCGGGTTGTTCTCCGCGAGCTGAGTGGCCCCATTGTGATGCAGATCAAAACGCAGCACCCCCTCAAGCTGTTTCAGGTAGTCACTGGAGTAAGCCGACTGACTCTCCTTTATATCCGTAACATAAATCGGCAGCAGTTTCGACTCCGTTGCAAGGCGCACCACGATGTCACCTGATGCGACAAGCTGTAGGGGGAGTAAAAGAAAAAAAAGGTAAGAGAGTGTATTCATATGAGTTTATTTCCAGATTTTAAGCAAACAGCCACATCGACTTCCCATAGTTTATCCAATTCCTAGCCGATTTTTGCAAGGAACAAAAGATCCCGACAGGGCAATTGCATCGTAACGATTATTTAACCGCGAAGGTCGCGAAGGCTACGCGAAGGGGCGGGCCAAAAACTCTTGCCGCATGGAAAACGGACTTATTCAATACTTAAATATCCCCATTCAAT
>JBFIDQ010000205.1:0-5876 GCA_041603795.1 Chlamydiales bacterium | reverse complement strand
GGGCCACAACGAGTGCTGCTGGCTGTGGGGCGCGGTCCTAGGTATGCTCGCCATTTAGCGGATCTGCTTCAAAGGCAGGGCAAGAAAAGTCTGCTTGTAGAGGCTGCTTTTGATAAGGCGGCGGATCCTGTGGAGCAGCCGGGACTGTTGCAGGTTCTTACGAGAGAGGCAACGGCACCTTTAGTGATCGAAGAGGATGGGTATGATCGAATTGCCGCGGGTGGAATATCCAGATACTCAGCGGAGTTGTTGGGGTCGGTTAGTTGCGAGACGCTCTTACGCGACCTCCAGCAGGAATATGATTATCTTTTTGTGATTGCTGAAGGCCCTTGTCACCACGCTGAAACACTACGCCTCCTCGACCGCTGCCACTCTGGTGTGGTAACAGCAAGTCGGGAGAAGCTGAGTGACCTCAATTCGTATTCACTTACAGAGCATCAAGAGCGTACAACTTTTGTGCTAGTGGACTAATTAAGTTGTTTGGAGATCAGTTCCTCTAGGGAGCTAGCGAGCTCAGATTCTTTGCCCTGAAGAAACTGCAGTTCTTTTACCGACGCTGCCTCGTCACCCATCATCACAAAGGCGCATCCCAGACGGTAATGCGCTTCGATATGTGTGAGATCGAGGAGAATAGTATGCTGCAGAGCTTTCACAGTTGAAGGAAAATCCCGCTTTTCTAGATAGGTAACGCCGAGATTGTACCACGCATCGGTATCATGCTCGTTGATTCGTACGGCGTGGCGAAATGATTCCTCCGCCTGATCGAACATATTTATAGAACGATAGCTTATGCCTAGGTTGTAGTGGATGTCACCAAGATTTGGCCGTAGAGCTACGGCTTTGCGGTAGGCATGGATCCCCTGATCAATACGGCCCAGTTGGGAGCTATAGATGCCGAGCTTTACCCAGCCCTTCCAATACTCCGGATTAACCTCAATGGCTCGCTTCAATAGTTCTACGGCTTGTTCGAGGTCACCTCGACCAGATAGCGCTAGAGCCAGATTAAAGCACGCTTTGTAGTGTCGAGGATCAAGTTGAATGGTGCGGTCATAGTGGCGGATGGCTTCGCTTGCCATGCCCATCTGACTATAAGCACATCCCATAGCGAACCAGCATTCCGCGTCATACGGATATTTTTTGTGGTAAACGCGATACGCTTCAATCGCATCCATGTAGCACCCTTTGTGCTCATAGCCAACCGCTAGGCAGTAATGGAGACACGCATTGTCTGGTTCCATTCCGAGTGCCTGCTTAACAAGGGAGATTCCTGACTCAGGATCCCCGTCACCTGTGTAGATCATACTCAGATAGCAGTAGGCGAGAATGAAGCACGGGTCGAGTTCCAGAGTCTTCAAAAAGTCTTGGCGTGCGCCTTCTTGTAAACCATCGGTGTATTTAACAACGCCAGACTGAAAATACTCAACTGCCTGGTTTTTAGGGTTATCTTGTTCTTCGTTCCACATAATTTAAAAAGCTCCGTCACACACAGTGTCAAAATTCGGTTTAGTAACGAGTATAGGTGAGCAATCGCTATGCCAGAGGAAATGAACTGGCTATCAGGAACTTAGATAAAAAATGTTTGTGGTGAAATTCAACAGGGTGTAGCGTTTTACTACAGCGCTGTGTGAATTTCCCTCCACTTGTCGGAGATTTGTGTGACGAGGGGTGCGAGGTCGTGACCCATTCCACCGTAACGTTGGTAGATCACTATGACAAGCTCTGGGTCGGCATAGCGCGCAGGCGAGCGATTGGAGGAAAAGGTGATCGCACCAAACCAGGGGCGGTTGTAGGTAGCCGCACCGTAGTCACTGCGAATGCCAACATACTCCTTCGATTCAGCCGTGCTGGATTTTCCCACAAAAATTGTCTGGTCTTTTTGAAATTCGCGATAGATCCAGGGGGTGTCCCGATACAACTCGACCAACCCACCAATGGTCTTTTGCTTGGAGCGGGTGACAACACGCTCCATGCCACGTAAGAGAAGATCCCTAACGGGTTCCGGAAGGGGAACTCTTCTTCGCATATTTGAGGGCATCGCCTCGACGAGTCGTAGGCTCTCTCGCTCCTCAGCTTCTGTAAAGAGGGGGAAGTCAATACCAGCTAGTGCAAGTTGATCCTGGTACTGATATTCGCGGCGATTGAGCATCTCCGTCGGATTACGAATGGGCTCCTTGCCGGCGGTAAGGCTTAGAATTTTTGGGGTCATCACTCTACCGCCGTTGGCCAATGCAGAGAGCATTACGGCAGTCTGTAGAGGGGTGACAATTAGGGTGTGCTGACCAATGGCGTATGAATAGAGTCCAGAACGATTTGTCTCGAGGTCTCGAGGAAGTTGTCCAGCGAGCTCCCCGGGAAGTTCAATACCAGTTTTGCTCCCATAGCCCATTTGCAGCGCTGCAATATTGAGATCATTCGGTTCCGAAAGATGCTCACCTGCAAGTAAAGAAAAGTAGGGATTGCTGGACCTTTCCAAGGCCGTGAGAAGGTCACATTCGCCTATACGGCGGGAAAGGCTCGGTATGATGCGGCCACCATTATGGACCGAGGGTATGGTCCTTCCATCCATGAAGGTTCCAATTTGCCACCCCTTTCCTTGTCGAACCGATTCGTCATGGATGGTTAGGGGATTGAGAGCGGATAGCGAGGCTTCCTCACCGAGTCTATCGTAGCGCTGTATCAATGCCTCGTATCCTGTGACCACTTTGAAGATCGATCCTTGCGGGGCGGCTTGTCGAAAGGCGTGCGAGCGGGCGTAGCCAAAACCGTAACGAGGATAGAATCCGGACGCGAGATGCTTCAGTTGTTGTTGGCCCTTTTCATTGCGGAGACCTGGATAGCGACCAATAAGAGGGCGCGTGAGGTCCTGGTGGCGACGCATTGTCCGGAGATAGGCGATCGATTCCTCTTTTGAAAGATCGGCCAGTAGTTGCCTTAGGGTGAGGTAGGAGGCGTACCAATCGTGAGCCGTGGCATCGGGTTCATTGGCCCAGGCGAGAAGAGCGTCGCGGTAGGGCGCCAGAAAGGGTTCGCCGTTGGTCTCGTCCTTGCCATGTAACAGGGTCAGAAGTAGGGGCCAGCGGTTTTTCTCCCAAAAACGAGCGAAGAGTTTGCGCTCAAGTCGTTCGAAATACTCGAGGTAGGGCTTTTGATACCGACCCTCATCGCGTTCCTGGGCCCGTTTTTTTCGTAGGTAGTCGCGTCCATACGCTTCACGCCAATCACGGAACTGATGTTTATGAAACAGTTTTCTAGCGATTTTCTTGGTGGCGCGCTCGACGCGTAGTGTTGCGGCGTTGGCTGCTCGGTAGGTAGAGAGGTCTTGATCACCGACACTGGCGAGTAGTTCCTCGGGGAACTGCTCTTCGTCGACTACGAGGCGAAGAAGGTCCAGGTGCAGTTTTTTGTGGGACTCATCGGGCGGCTCGGCATTTCGCATCTGTGCAATGGCGTGACGCAGAGTGGGGGTCTCCGTAAGAAGGGCATGCACGGGGTGGTCGGAGGGGAGGAGAAGAGACAGATAGTGATTCCAGTCCAGTGGAACAGAAACCTCCCCTTGGGAGGTTTCCTTTTCCAGCGGACGTATTCCATCCCAGATTTCTGCCACGTGCTGGTCGAGTTCGAACCAGCGCAAGATGCGCGAGCGCTTTTCACCTCGCGAAATGAAGTCATTAGGATCAAATCTAGGGTGCGAGGCCATCGCAAGGAGTTCGCCATTATTGGGATCCATCACGACAATTGCGCCCCCACGTATCCAAGGTTCCAAAAGCGGCGTTCTCTTGCCTAGGGAGCGATTCCATTCTTTGGACGATCCCGCACAGGTCTCCTCGGTTTGAATAAGGAGCTGCTCACAAAATTCTTGGAGCTCTGATGATATACTGAGTAGGAGTCGCTGACCGGGAACGGGCGCTCTTGCTCCAGGTAACTCCTTGAGGTAATTGCCACGTGCGTCGGATGAGTAGACCCGTTTCCCGTAGTAGCCCCTCAGCTTTTTCTCAAATTTCCCCTCGATTCCGGTCTTGCCGACGAAGTCATCTAGACGGTATGCTTTTTCCTCCAGATCATAGAGAGCGTCGCGTACCTCTTGGACGGAGGCGTATCCCTTGGGCAACAGGGGAGCTTCACCTAGGTCGCGCTCTTGCAGGTGCGCCTCAAGGGAGCGAATTTCTATCATCAGTTCGTCGTACTGCTCCCGACTGATCGCCCCCATATAGCCAATCACATCGCTTCCCACGCGCCCCTGAGGGTACTCCCGCTTTGCCACGCGCTCCGCTGTTACCCCTAGCCACTCGCGTTCTAGTCCCTTTAAGCGATAATACTGCGCTTCGGTGATCGAATGTTTGATTACGTAGGGGACTTGATGGAATAGTGCGGCACGTGAATAGATGAGGTCCTCTACGTCATTCGCGCTCAACTCCAAAACTTCGGCAAACAGGTGGGAAAGTTGTGCAATGTATCGTTTGCGCTGAGGGACCCGAACTCGCTGTCCCGTTTCGCCCTTTTTCCAAACAAAACGGGGAATCTTTTTAATTTCGCTATAGAGCACGGCCGCGTTGTACTGTACCTTATTGATGGCCAACGGAGAGTTAAAGCGGTCACGTATGGTGCCGCGCTCAGCGCGTTCCACGACCTCTTTCCTCTGAGGTCGCCTAGAGGCGTCGAGTCGCTCTTCGTGCTGCACAACCGAGAGGTGCCACACCCGCACCATGATCAAAGCCATAAGCAGTCCGATGAGCTGCAAGGTGCGGCTTGTTCGCTCAGAAAGCGATGGCCGTCGCGTTGATAGGGATCTCCGTTGTTTCATGGCAAAATCATATTGGTAACGGAATCTTTTACGCAAAACAAATCAGAGCGTTAGCTCTGAAAAGGTTTTCGAAAAAAGGTCCTACCGAGCAGACACTTCGAATGTCCGGTAGGTGACGGAAAGCATGAACAAAGTTCGCAAATGCCGCTTAACGCGCGTCGAAACTCTCGAACATCCAGCGTGAAAGATCATTGTCCGGGCCGATCAGACTATAAATGGCATAGGGAGTTTGATAGATTCTCTGAATCACAGCGGGGGTCTGATCATAATAGACCTCTACCGCATAGACGACGCCTCTTTGTGGGAATTCCACCGGCGAAACGGTTGTCTTTGAATTCTTTGTTGCCCTGCCGACTGCAAGAATAAAGCTGTCGAAGGATGACGGGTTGTTCAGGGACTCCAGGTCAAAATGGAACATCATATAGAGAGAATTACTGTGAGTACCCTGAATGTAGATGCCATCACTCGACATAATTGCACGCGTGTCTCCAGGAAGATCTACTTTCGCATCGTGACCATTCAAATCGATATGCGCAGGCTGCCAGTTTACACCCTCGTGGGTATAGACATCCCCGTTGCTGCCCATTGACAAAGCTTCTCCCGCAGCAGGAAGAGTAAATAAAATAATGATAGGTGCTAGATAATTTAACAGCATTTCAGCGTGTCCCCGTTTGAAAAATAATAACACAGTATCACGGAAGTCGATCTTCTGGGTAGTTTTAAATAAATCAGCACATTCTTAGGGCTATTGGCAGGATAATCGCGCCATGTAAATAAATTAAACTTAGGTCGCCAACGTACGGATAATCCTCGAAACGACGCTTTCGCCGCAGCTCGTGATCGATTATATTTTTTTGACGCCAAGACGGTAACATACTTTTACCCACAAGTTTTTGTGACGGAAATATGCGGTTTGTGCTGTGCGGATATTTTTGCTGCGGCAGCAGCAACGGCCTCTAGGTGTGCCCGGCATGGCAACGAACTAGAGGGTGAAAGTCCCTTACTGGCCCGAAGGGGGGAACAGTTAGCTGAAGGCAAGGGTGTCCATCGCGAGGTGGAATCTGAAGGAAGCTGG
>JBFIDQ010000204.1:0-5939 GCA_041603795.1 Chlamydiales bacterium | reverse complement strand
TCTGTCGATAGATTGTGGATAGCGGTGAAGCTCCCTCTGCGCGACTCTGCGACCTTCCCGTCTCTGCGTTGAACTTATTATAAACCACTGATTATTAATGTATTACGGTCGATTCGGGATAGCGATTCTAGCCGGCCCACCAGAAGATAAATAATTGTTACGATGCGATTACCCTGCTGTTAGGAGATCTCGGTTGCTGTAAATTCTCAATTTCATAGAATGAAGTTACGAATCAATGGGTCTCGTATAGATCCAGGTCCAAAGGAAAAATGTATGAAGCGTCTTCTTATAGCAGTGGTTGCAATCGGATTACTCGCAGCTGTCGGATGCTACTTTTTAATGGGTGGTGAAGATGAGGCGCTCGTCGTCGCACAGGAATACCAAGAGGCGGTTGATCTTCTCGCTGCGGAGGATCCGGAGGGCGCCCTGGATATCATCCTGAGTTATAGTCACCGATCCGATGACGACGAAGGGCCTTGGCATGACTACAATTGGGAGGTCCTTGAGATTGACGCGGCGGAACAGATGAAGAGTATTCCTCGCCTCATCTACCTCTTCAAAAAAAACCAGCAGGCATTTGATGGGAAGGAAGAAACCGTGCTGATGTTGGCTCGTATCTTTCTGCAATTTCAGCAGATAGACGACTACGATCTCCTCAGAAATCATTGGAGGGGACAAGAAGTATTAGAAAAACCCTGGTTTCTTCTCGACGCTGATTTTTTGATGTTTCAAAAAAAGGGAGAGGAGGCGACGGCCTTTCTAGAGACCAAAGAGTTTGAGGGAGAAGAAGATATACCGCGTCTGATCCGACTCGCACTCCTCGCTTCAAAAAATAATCTGCAGGAAGCTTGGGGTTACCTCACTACCGCCTATACCATTAATCCCAAGAGTCCTGAAGTACGCGCCTTTCGTGCGCAAATTCTAGAGAGTGTAGGGCAAATTGCTCTCGCTAGAGTTGAATTTATGGCGACCGTTGCTGCGGATCCGGAGAACCCCAAAACACGTGATCAATTGGCGCAATTCTATCGTCGCAATCGACAGATGAATCTGGCGCTTGATACGTGGAAAGTGGCCCTAGATGAGTTTTCAGCGGACTTCATCTGGTCACAGGCCTATTTTTGGAACCGTTTGATTGTTGCTCACGACTACGACTGGAAGAACCAGGAGGTTCCCAATGGCAACCTTCGTCCCTGGGTCGAATATATGATCAGTTTACCAGAGGGGAAGTGGTGGGATGAAGAGCGGTTCCGCGTGCTTCCCGAAACGCGGTTCTATCTCACCACGCGCCAGGAAACATTCTGGTTTCGCCTGTTTCATGAGCTACAAGAGGGAAATGAGGCGGCAGCCCTCTCCCTTCTCGAGCAAAATCATTTTTCTAGCCAGTCATGGCACCCCGATTTAGAATCCGCCTTTGTGCAGATTCTTAGTTATCGATTGACCGGTAAACTCCCCCTTCCACCTGAGACCGATCACGGAGTGCCACGAGCGCAAGGCGGCAATGGTGAGAAGCTATACGACCCCGCAAATGGTCGCCACCCGTTCTTCACGAGCTTGCTCGATCTAGCAGAGTCGGGAGAGGAGGTTTCGGAAGAGTTAGACTCTTTGCTAAGAAGTAACGAGGTGTTTTCAGCCGCTTTACTAGCCGCGAAATGGTTTGAAGGGGCTGTGGCGTTTAATCGACTTGAGTTCATTCCAGAGGTGCTGCCAACTTGGGTGGCCCACGACTTGATACAGGCGATCCAGCTTACACAGGGATCAGGGGAGGCGCTGGAATTCGCAAAGAATCAAACGACGTCGCCGGAAATTCTCATGCTGAAAGCGAAGCTCCTTATTGCCGAGGATCGGACTGAGGAAGGGATAACTTTGATGCAGAAGGTGGCTGAGGAGGATACGCCAGTGGCGCTACGCGCCTCATGGGCGTTGGCGACGTACTATGCGGAACAAGGTGACTTTAATAGAGCCAAAATTACGCTGATCGAAAAACCTACATTAGGTCGATCAGTGGTTGGCAAAGAGCTGCTCGCTCGTATCGCTTTTCTAGAGGGTGACCTGGTCACTGCGGAGGCGATGTACACAGCGCTTCAAAACAAATCCTTTATTGCAAAATCTTTCCTCGCCAAATTGGCTTTTGATCGCAAGGACTACACAAAGGCCAGAGAGATCACCATGGAGATGATCAAACAGTATCCTGACGTGCTTGAACTCAGAGCCAACCTTAAGGCGATTGTGGATGCCGAAAAGGGCATCACAGCGGATGTGGAGCAAGTAGAGGCTGGAGAGGCGGAATGAGTAAACAAGATAAATGGTTCCTAGGAGTCCTAGCGACTCTCGCGGTCTTTGTCTGGCTTAGAGATATGGGATGGGTGTCCACAATGGACGACACTCTTCCCATATTGGTTGCGCTTCCACTCTTCTTTTGGTTGGAATGGCCATGGCGTTTTAATGAAGGTGGATTCGAACTGGCCCCAGTTCCTGTAGCATTTGGAACACTTCTTTTTGTAGGTGGAGTGGTCGCAAATTTCACATTGTTTATGGCCATTGGCTGGTGCCTTCTTCTATGGACTTGGATCAAGAAACGAGTTGATCCTGCTTTTCACAAGCCACTAGCCAAACTCATGATTCTCCCCTTGATGGCGTTTCCCTGGGTGTCGCTCGACGCATTTCAGCTTGGCTGGTGGTTCCGACTATCAGGTGCCTATGTGACAGGACTGTTCTATTCCGTTCTCGCGTTCGACGTGGTGCATGAGGGCACGCAGATCATTGTCAATGGCTTGCCGATTTCCGTAGATGTTTCCTGTGCGGGCCTCAATACATTGCAGTCGATGCTTATTGCAGGGTCCGTTCTTGCCTATATTCAACTGGGTCACTTGCGTCGCTACTGGCTGAATATTCCGCTAATCGCTTTCATTTCTTGGCTAGCCAATACAATACGCATCACTATGCTTACAGGGGTTGCGCTTGGGGTGAGCCCTGAATTTGCTATGGGGCCTTTCCATGAGGCAGGCGGGTGGGTGGTGCTCTTCATTATGTTCTGTCTCTGCTGGGGAGCCTTCACTCTACAGCAGAATGATGATGATCTTCCAGCAGAGCCTATAGAGCCTTAGATTATCGCTCCACAGCTCTCTGCGTGCGTAACCACGTCGTCTCGCGCCATATGAACATCTTGGCGTAGAGAAGTGCTTTGAATACCAGATACAATGGAAGAGAGAGCAGAGCAAGCCAAATGAGCAAGGGCTGCCTCCGTTGCCACAGGGAGGTGGCTACGTAAAAGGTAAGTGAGACTGCGACCAGAAGCAACTGGATGTAAATTGCGGTTGAGTGCACGAACCAAGAATTAAGGATAGCAGCTCCGCTCGCAAGAAAGATAAGAGCGGACAGCGGAGGGACAAAAAGATCTAACGCTGCATCAATAATGGCAAAGCGAGGCGAACGCCAGAAAGCGCTGAAAAGCTTACGGAGCTGAGGCTTCCATAGCTGAAAACGTCCCCACTCCCACCGTTCCCTCTGAGAACGCGCTTGCTTGGCAGTCGTCGGCATCTCTCCACGTACGATGGCATCCGGATTGTAAGAAATGCGCACGCCATTTTGTGTCAGAAAAAGACTCATCTCAAGATCCTCAGCAAGAGAGTTACAGGGCCAGCCATACTTCTTAAGAACGTCGCTACAAAACGTCATACCGTTTCCTGTAAGGTTAATGCTATCGCTCCAAACAGATCGACCCGCTGGCCTCACATGATTCGAAACTAGGAAGGCAATTCGGTAAATACTCGACATCCAGCTCTCAGTGGGCCGCAGCGTAGAATAAAAACCTTGAACAACATCAACTTCTGGATGCCTGATGGACGAAGCCGCTTCCCAGAAAAAAAGCGGATCAACTTCGGTGTCGGCATCGATAATAGTCACCGCTTCAACCGTATCGAGGAGTGTCGCTTGGGATTCCAAAAATGCACTAAGGGCGGCACCCTTGCCTATTTGCTCTTTGTTCGTACGGACCAGAACCGCGGCGCCTGTAGCCCTAGAAAGCTCAGCGGTAGCATCGGTGCAGTTGTCAGCGATTACATGAATTTGAAGAAGCTCTTGAGGGTAGTCGGATTCCTGAATGCTTCGAATCGTCGTTTCAATAAGATCTTCTTCGTTATGAGCCGGAATAACCACAGCGATACTGGGCAAAGTGCTGCTGAGGACTCGCTTTTTTTTGAAAAAAAAGGATAGGATTGAAATCATTAAGATGTAAGTTGATATGGCTGCTGTGTAGATAACAACAGCGTAAAATAGGCAATTAAATACTGCTGATAGCCAAGCCATGAGTGCCTCACGTAAATCCTTGTTAGCTTCGTTATCGGCAAATGGATTGGAAAAGTTGATCAGCGGCCTCGCGCAAACTTATTCTTTCAGAATAAAGTTTGCGCGAGGTCGCTGATCAAAACCAAAAATTCTGATGGCCCATACACCATCATGTATGATGATGACGGAGAGGAAGGGCAGACGTTCCCCTCTAACCCTCACTAAGGTACGAAATTGCGTGTGTGTTGGCTCTTTGGACTGTGGCGGCGCGAGTTATATCAAGAAAAGCTTCTCGGAAGCATCTTGGCCGTGAAACTTTTAAAGAAAAGAATTATTGAAACTATTCCTTCTTTTTTAAATATTAGTCTATTTATTTGATACAAGGAAAAATATATATTTAAAAGTAGGATGTGTGGAAAATCACGAAATCTGCCCTTACTACCCTGAAGAGTATATCCCTTTTTGAGCATTGTTTTGCCTATAAGGTATTCACACAGCCACAGCTCTGTTGGTGTTAGTGGTATTTTTTTCTTCAATTGAAAAGAAGAGTTTGTTCGTGCGGTATCGACTGATTGTTTGATTCCTGATTCTAAAAAAGAAGAAATTCGAGTTAACTCATTTTCAATGTCCTTTTTGAGGCTGCTATAGCGAACTTCAAGAACATCTAAATCCTTAAATTCCTTTGTTATGCTATCCACTTTCTGGCAAGCAAATTGCCAGTATAAAGGATAAATAACCGGATGATATTGCCAAGGGTTTCCATCGTGCGAATGCACATTTTTTAGGGAGCTCATGACATCTCTAGGATCCCTATGAAGATAAATGAACCGGGCTGCAGGAAAGGCTTCCTTGATAATTTTTATATTCATAAAATCTTGAGGAGCTTTGTATCCCCACTGGCTGCACCCATGATGCTGGGCAAGCCGCAGCATCCATTCCTCGAGTAGCTCATACCACATGATCGATTGATGTTGAAAGGTGCACTTCAAAGCCTCATCCATGCGATCAACATCCTTCAAGTGTAATTTGGGCTTCGTAAATGGTGAAAATTTTATTCTTGCTCTAATTTGCCAGCCCAAAAAAAATATTAAGTCGTCTAGTTGTTGGCCCGTTAGAGGTGCTTTTATCGCACCAAGACTAGCCGCCTTCCTGTATAAATAGAGATCATCAAATACATACCAATCTTCTATGTGAGAGAGAGCGTATGCTAGAAAAGACGAACCACTTCGAGGTAGCCCAACTACTATTAGTGGTTTGGATTGCTTTCCCTTCTGTTTGATAGGTGATTTTGAGAAAATTGTTTCTTCTTTTTTATTTTGAAGGTTGTCCATTTACCTCATTTCCTTATTTCTTGAGAAACCCACAAGAATTCAAGCTTGTTGAGGAATCACGCCTTTCGCTATCACTTCTATCGGATTATCTTCGGTAAATATTAGTCTTTTTGTTGAGAGAATACCCAGTCAGCCAGCTACAGCTATGGGAGTTATATCGGCGACTTTCACAAGTTCGGCATTCTGCTCTTCTTTAGCGACTTAAGGTGTCGCTCTCTTGAGCAGAAACCGATTGCACCCAAACCAAAAGGGCGTGCCTTTCAAATTTATTGCACGGTTTTTTTTTTAACGCGGAGGCGCGGAGTCCGCAGAGGAGCGCAGAGG
>JBFIDQ010000203.1:0-5952 GCA_041603795.1 Chlamydiales bacterium | reverse complement strand
CGTCCATAACCCGAGGTATAAAGAAACTAAGAGGAGAATACAGGCTATGGAAAAATTACGAGAGGAGCAAAAAGCAGTTTGGGTGAGCTGTGCGGATTGCGGGCAGAGAATTTTTTATGAGATTAGCGGAAGGGTTGCACATGGCGGGTTGTCCTATCACCTTGAGTGTTTTGAGGCGTACCGGGATGTTGTGAGTTTGGCGAAGATTCGGGCAATGAGAGAGTTAAATAATTTTGATATTGCAATTTAAAACGAGTGAATAAACGGAGGTGCGGCTATGTTTTGGACTAGCGGAGTGAATGGGTATACGAGTAAGCAGAGTTTGACTGTGTTCTGCGATGTTGTGGGCGGTGACGGTGAGGCCGTAAAGGACAAGTTTGATTATCCGTTTTGCGTGAATGCTAAGCGTGGGAATGGACACATTAATCTTTACTTGAGTTATGAGGAAGCTAATGCGCTGGCGTTTCAGTTGAATGCACAGTTGCAGGAAGTTGAGCGCGGAGCTCTGAGGGATGAACTTAATGGGTGGTAAAGTGATAGCGTTAATGTCGTTTTTGTTTGGAATCGTTGTGGTTTTAAGTTGTGAACTTAACCAAGTTTTAGAATTTGCGATTGGTTTTTGTGCGGGGTTAGTCATTCTGAGCTTATGGTTTTCGGGGGATTAAATGGGAAAGGACTTCGAGTACTACGAGAGGGACGGCAGGAAGTATGAGAGGGTTAGTACAATCCTTGATTACTTCCCCTCCCCCGGCTTAATTGACTGGAAGGTGAGGGTTGGGAAGCGCGAGAGCGGCGCGGTAAGTCGTAAGGCTCTGAAGATCGGGACAATTGTCGATGGGTACTGCGAGGATGATGTGAATGGGAAGGGTTACTCGGTGAAGAAGAAAGATACTGAGGAGGTTCGGAGCTGCATGAGGGCATGGGAAGAATGGAAGCGGGATTATCCCGGCGTATTTAGCGGGCTCAACCAAACCCAAGAGCGGGTGTTCTTTAATGATTGGGGGGTGGCAGGAACTTGCGACCTACTCTCCCCCACTGTACTTATTGATGTGAAGACGAGTAAGCGCGTGAGCTTAGCGTATTGGGTGCAGCTTGCCGTGTATAACCGGGAGTTCAAGCGGGCTGAGAAACGGGTATTGTGTTTATCTAAGGAACTAGGCACTTATGAGTATGTGGAGTGCCCCGCAGAGTACTCGCAGGAATATTTAGAACAGGTGTTTGTGGGGATGTTGAATGTTTACCGGTATTTTAAATCAGAAAAACAAGAGGAGAGTGATGCTTTATGAGCACAGTAATAGAGAATAAAGTAGTGTTACCGACGAAGAAACGAGGCGTGGACAAGTCCTGGATTCACCAGAAGTTTTTAATGCTTGGACAGGGCGGAGTCGGTAAATCCCATTTTTGGAGTTGCGGGAAGAACGTGCTGTTTCTTCAAACTGAGGCGGGACTTAACCACTTGGAAGTTGAGGCAATTCCAATTCGGGATTGGGCTGATTTTGTGGAGGCCGGGAGTTTGCTCGTGCAGGAACTTAATAAGTCAGGCCAGCTACGTTGGGATACGCTCGTTATAGACACGGTAGATAACTGGATCAATATGGCAAACGAGGAGGTTGTTCGGGCCGGGCGCGAGAAATTCACGAAGGCTGAAATTAATTCGGTCGGTGATATTCCGAATGGTGCGGGTTGGTTTCAGGCGACTAATCTTGTGGCTACGTATTTGCGTAAGCTCGAGGCGTTACCTATGGCGACGGTATTAATCGGCCATCATAATCAGAAGAAAGTGAAGGAAGCGACTCGGGAGTATGACAAGAATACGATTAGCATTGGTGGAAATATGGGGATTCAGTTACTCCACTGGTCAGATCATACGCTTTATATCGAAGGTAAGATGGTTGGGGAGAACTTGAAGCGGAAGGTTTGGACTCTCCCCTCTCAGTTACGGGAAGGTAAGAGCCGGGGCGGACTGGTCCCTAATGGTTGGGAATGGGAGGAGGATATGGGTAAGAACTACGAGTTCTTGCGGAAGATTTTTACTTAGGTGAGTGGGACAATTAATTAAAACTAAAAAAAAGGAGAATAATACCATGGTAGATGCAAATGAGTTGCTTAAGCAAATGAACGAGGCGGGATTTAAGGAGTCCGCGATTGAGGACACCACGAGTGAATTTAAACCCTTGAATGGTGAGTATATCGCCGTAGTACATAAAGTGGAACGTAAAACCGGGCCTAAGAAAGACGGGAGCGGCGAGTATGACTTTATCTCAATTTCCGCGCAGGTTGAGGAGACTCTTGGCGGAGACAAAGGTGATGGGCGCTACATTGACGGGTTGACGTTTCACCTAACAACTGACTTTGGCCTGCCGAACTTCTGTAATGTAGCGTTTACTGCTGGTGTTGAGCTCGACAAGAGCAGTATTGATTCGCTCCTTGAGTCAGCGCAAGCTCTTGTTGGTAAGACGATTAATGTGCGGGCCTGGGAGAAAGACACGTATCAGCGGGCTAAAATCGTCAAGGAGTTTAAGACGACGAAGAAAGCGGCAAGTACCGCGACAGCATCATCGTTTTAGTATGAGTTTGTGGGGGCGCGCGGGCAGAGAAGGCTTTCAGGGCTGAGTAACTCGCGTGGATGTTTTGGGGGTTGAAGTAAGGTGCCGGGTGTTCTGAGGGGGATTAACCTTGGGCCAAGCTTCTCCCCTCCCCTAGATGGAGATCAATCAATCTTTAATCCCCCTCAGGAATAAACTAACCGATTTATCTAACTGAGAAGGAAATAGCGAGTGTCCGCGACTAAATCCAAGAATAGAAATGTGGGTAAAACGGAAAGATTTAATTCTGTCCTTGTGACGGATTCACGGGAGCAACAACCCTTAGAATTTAAGCCCGGGCTCTTTGATAAATACGAGGTTGATGGGTTGCCGTTTGGGGACTATTGGCTTCGTTATACGCGCGGTTCTGAGGAAGTCACGGTACCCATTGCTTTCGAGCGCAAGGGGTTTGGGGACTTGTTCAGTACGATGACTGGCAGGTATAAGCGTTTTAAGAATGAGATGGTGCGGGCGAAAGAAAACAACTTCAAGCTCATCTTACTCATTGAAGGAACAATGGAGCAGGTATTTGCGGGCTACAAGCACTCCAAGTTTGATGGGGACTCTATGCTCCGCAAACTCGCTATGCTTTATGTGCGGTATGGACTCGAATATCACTTTTGCGCAAACCGCAGAGAGATGGCCCGGCGAATTGAGGATACATTCCTCGCGATAGGAAGAAACTATAAAGCGGTTGGAGCTAAGGAGGACCGCGAAAGGATGGCGGCATGATCTGGGCGAATAAACTGCGTTACTGGTGGATGAATGAGTTGAGTGATTCAGACAAGGATGAATTAACCAGGAAGGATAGGCCGTATGATAAAAACACACAATCTACCAAGTCCTTACGAGCCGAAAAGGTGCGCGGAGTGCACGAGGATACTCAGATTCAGCGTAAGGAAAGGAAAGTATAGTGAGTGTAAATGTTCGAGGAAGCGGGTGTTTAAGCAGGAATTCAGACTTGATGAGGTGTTCAGGCATCTCGAGGATGTTGTGGATGACGCGGATGAGCTGGACAGAATTGTTGGATGTTTAAAAGCGAGGTTTTGGGGGGTCTAGTGGGTGCGTTCAGGGATGTTGAAATTGTTGCAAGCTGTGGGCATCGGTGCCGGAAAACACCGTATACGAGTGAGTTTAATGATTGTCCTAAATGTAAACGAGCCCGGCGAGGGGTAAAGAAGTTCGCGGTGCAAAACAAAAGGAATGATGGATGAATAATAACTCAAGGAAAGGTGTGAAGAGGTTCTTTGTTTGGCCGGATACGCAGATTCCTGAGCATGACGCGACAGCCGTGATGATTGCACTTAAGCGTTTGCGGGAATTTAAACCCGACTACTTTATTAACATCGGGGATTTTGTGGACAATACGCCGCTCTTAGGACAGCGTAAAGCTAAGCATTTTGAGTTATCTCCGCGCGATATTTCAGATCTGAGGAGTCAGTGGGATATTGCAAATCGAATTCTTGATGTGACGCAGGCTGAACTCCCCAAGGGCTGTATGAAAGTATTCATGATGGGGAACCACGAGGATAGGGGTTATGAGATTCTTGACGGGATTAGGTCGGCAAAAGAGCGCAGGGATTTAGAGTACTTGCTTGATCCTGAAGTTGCAATGGGTCTTAAGGATCGCGGGTATCTGGTGAAGGAATACAACACGACTTGGAAGTTAGGCAAGCTCTACTTCACGCATGGGGCGTTTCACAATCAGGCGCATGCCCGCAAACATATTATGGAGTTTCAAAAGAGTATTTGCTACGGCCACATGCACACGATTGATATTGAGACTCATCATACACCGGTGCGGGAAGTTTCACTCATGGGGATTTGCGTTGGTTGTTTGAGTAATTTGAATCCGGCATATAAGAAAAATATTCCCGCAGCTTATGACCATGCGTTTGCTGAGGGGTATATCGCGCGGGATGGATCATTTTGGATTTATATTAACAGGATTATTAAAGGGAAGCTTGTCGCGGCGGATGGGAAAACCTATGGGCGATTTTAACTTGTGGGAGAAGAGTTTAGGCCCTGAGGGATATGTACCCGAAAAATGTCCGTGCTGCATGGTGCGGATGCGGGATCGCGGCTGGGTTATTTGGGGCCACATGATTACTTGTAATGCGTGCAGGACGAGTTTTCTTTCAGAGATACTCATGGAACACCGGGCAAAGAAAAAATTGGAGGAGCAAAATGGCCGCAAAAAAAGTTAAGAGTCCGAAGATGGTGCTGGTGTATTGGGATGATGCGGTGCATGAGTGCAGCGGTGATGAGGGCGAGCTAGTCCCCTCCCCTCTTGTGACGATTGGGTTTCTCGACAAGAAGACTAAGAAGTATATTCGCATGTATCACGAGTACGAATGCGGGGATGGCAAGGATTATAAGAGGCATACTAGCGCGATCCCAATGAGGATGGTAACAAAGATTGTGGAGGTCTCATGTCCAATTATGGGTTGATTGCATCAGCTGTGTTTTATTTCGTGTCCGGGGCCCAGCTTGCGTGGAATGGAAATTACGCAATGGCGGTTGCGATGTTCTGCTGGAGCTTTGGGAATGTGGCGCTGAATATGGCGGTGAGTAAATGAAATGGCCGAGTGAGTCAGCTAGAGAGTATGAGAGTGTGATGAACGCGTATATGGCGAAGTATTACGTGGATGATTTGAATGATTTAGCGAGGTGCAGGAGTGCGTTTGAGGCGATAGACTCGGCGAGTGATTTGAGTTACGCGAAGAGTATTGCCAGGCAAGCGCTTAGTTTAATATTCGGGGATGATGACAAGCTTGGGTTGACAAAAGAGGTTGGAGGTAAACCATGAATGATGACCAAATGCGAAGGGTTATTGAGGATTTTGCTAATAGCCATACGCTCGCTAAGGATTTAATTATAGAAGTTACGCCGTGTGGTACCAGAATGAGAGCGAAGACTAAGCGTGGGGCTAAAGCTGAGGATGTGGACTTACTCAGGTGGATAATTACCGGGGCTGAACATTTACTGCTGTGGGGCCGCAGAGAAAAGATTGTGCGGTTTTCAAAAAAAAAGGGGGCGCGATGACGAGCGTAACGATTGAGTATGAGGGTGGAAGCGTGACGGTGGTAAATAAAGATGGTGGTGAGTTTCTCCCCTCCCTGCCGGAGATGCTTCAGTTAATTGAAGGGGCTCTGCGCGGAATCGGGTTTTACTTTAATGGGACTCTCACGATTGAGGAGCCTTATGAAGAGAAGGAATAGGGCGAAGTGCAAGAAATGCGGGGACGTGATTGAATCCACTCACCGCCATGATTTTGTAAGTTGCGGGTGCGGTGCGATAGCCGTGGATGGCGGGCATGATTACGTGAGATGGGTCGGTGATTTTGACGCGTTTGAGGTTGTTCGCG
>JBFIDQ010000202.1:0-6003 GCA_041603795.1 Chlamydiales bacterium | reverse complement strand
TTTAGATGGAACTTTTTCGAGCTCCTTATTAAAATCATACTTATAATGCGATTGCCCTGAAGGGTGTAACCAAGCCTTGCAAAAAAAGAGCCATAAGCAGATGAGTAAATTTTTGTATTTACTCAAAACAAAGGGCTTTTATCATGATTGCAACAGCTGGAGAATACTTCTTTCACGCGACCTTAGGCGGCGTTGCCGGATGGTGCCAACACAACAATGTGTTAGCCGGAGCCACCTCTGGTATCATCGCTCTTGTTTCCAAAAAAATATTCGACACTATGCTAACTGCGTGCATCTCCAACTGCTCGTGGCTAACAAAAATGCTGGGACATACACTCATTGTCCTGCCGACGAGTCACGCCATGGCCAAGGCCTATCTCAGCCTGGCGGGGGTCCCCATTGATCTGCGGAAGGAACTGGAATCAGACCTCCAATGGATCAAGGTCGGCGTTATTGTAACCCTCGCATTTGCAGTGCTCACTTAAAACAAGGAGCAGAAATGACCCACCAATCATGCCCTCTTTACGGCCTCGGATCAGATATTCATGGTCACATCTTTGAATGGCTGACGAGTCGTGAGCTTGCCAAAGCGGAGAGCGTTTGCAAGAATCTGCGTTCAAGTCTAAATCAAGACCAGATCTGGAGACGCCGGTATCAGCAGGATGCCGTACTGGTCGACAAAACGGGTGCCATGCACCCAGCCGACCCGAAGGTGGCGACAATGTATCTTCAGCTGTTACCACCACTTGCAAGGCACATACCTTTTCCTCTAGGCTTCAAACCGAGCACGGATGACAGACATGATTTCTTGGCGAGCGCCAAAATGGAATTGGATCACGCTCTTTTCGGACAAGAAGCGGCCAAAAGACTCGCACTCAATCTATTCGGTCTTCGGATCCAACAGCCTCAGAAATGGCTGGGGCGAACGGTCCGTACGGAACACTGCCATGGGCGCGGCAGGCGACGCCTAATCGAAGCAATCGGAAGGGTGTTGGGTCGGCCCGTAATCGTTTTAGCCGCGCCGCGATTCAATTCACCTGAGCATGCCCTCCCTGCAGAATATGCGCAATTCCGCACCACACTAAAGAGAGCCGTTGCCCACACCGGAATCATGAACCC
The DNA here is from genome assembly GCA_041603795.1 of Chlamydiales bacterium. GTDB lineage: Bacteria > Chlamydiota > Chlamydiia > Chlamydiales > JBFIDQ01 > JBFIDQ01. Next base: position 4,884 of record JBFIDQ010000202.1, on the reverse strand, counting down.
CGTGGTCTACATTGATGGCGAAATGCCGGCAGTGCGCACCTGGCAAAAGGAGCTCATCCAGAAAATGGATTGCGACCTTTCTATGGCTTGGATCTTCTACAGCCATGTTGGAAGAACTCCACGCTGGTTTCCGAGAGAGAGCGGCGCGATGCTCCCCTTTGACCCCATCGCGGCCGAAGATCGCATTACGATTGCCAGGAGCTACCTCCTTCCTGAAGTGCTTAACGAACTTGCCCTTACAAATAATGCAGTCATTATTTCGGATAAAACCATACGTCACATCATTGACGCCTATACCGATGAGCAAGGATGTAGTCGCCTAGACGAGCATCTACGGACCTTATTTGAAGGAGCTGTTGGTCAGTCCAAGCCTTTTTTCATCACGCCCGAGTACGTAGCGCAGCAACTTAAGCAGTAGACCTCTACTTCCAGATACGGCCGATCAAAAGAGGTAGACCAAAAGATGTTGCGATGGCCAGGTAATGCGCAAGCTGCGAAGAAAACTCCGTTTTCATCTGAACTTCCTGCTGCGTTGCGATTGCCCAAGAGGCATCAGAAAAACCAACAGCGACGAAACACGCCATCAAAAAAGCGCAGAACGAGTAGCCCATAATGCGCCAAGAGATAGGCGGACGTACTTTTAGGCCGTAAAAGAGGTAGAGGCAATTAGCCCAAGCACTGAGACTTGTTGCCACAGCCACGGAAGGCGATCCCCACCCCAAAAAATACACAAAGATTCCATTGAGGGCGATATTGGCACTCACCGATACGCACGCCGCAATTGTCGGCGTGCGGTAATTTCCTTGCGCGTAGAAAGCGGGCGCGAGAATCATCACAAAAAGTGTCGGAAGCAGTCCGAGAGAATATCCCCAAAGGCATTGAGTCGTTTGACTAAAGGAGGCCACATCAAACTCACCGCGTCCGTATAGGAGTTGCACGCTTGACGCGCCACCCACCCAGATTGCGAAGGTCAAAGGGATTCCAATCACACAAGCGCGGTTGAGAGCGTACGTCAAAAAGGTATCGAAGGCCTCTCGATTGTTCTCCTTCTGCGCGCGCGAGAGCGGCGGAAGAAGGGCTCCCGCCATGGCCACGCCAAAGAGACCGATAGGCGCCTGGTTGATCCGAATGGCCCACCAAAGATAGGCCGGTCCGGAGAGATCAGCTGAGCGCGCAAAGAGCGTATCGAGGGCGCTATTGAGCTGCACAGCACCGACTCCAATGATGCCTAGTCCGAGAGCACCCACCAGCTTTCTGAGCTGCGGCGAAAAGAGGTTTATGGGCGAGCTAAAGGAAAGAGGTACCCTCGTGAGCGTAACGAGCCACTGACCGATACAGGCGAAAACGACGACCCATGCAAGTGTGTGAACCGCCTGAGTAGGAGGCGCATCCCAGCAACTAAACACCCCCGCTATCCAGGTCAAATTAAACGCCACGGGCGCCACAGCAGGTAGAAAGTAGCGCTTGTCACATTGCAAATGAGCACTATTGAGACCAAAGAGACAGATGAATAGGGCGCTGGGCAGCATTAACATCAGAAGATCGACGATTTCTCGGTTGTCAACGGACCAAAATCCACGCGTCAAATAGAGGAATGCTATGGATCCTCCAAGGAGCAGCAAGAGGAGCGAAACGAGTGCCGCTGTGAGGTCGCGAAAGAATTGCGCAGCTTGGTCAGGTGATTCGTGACGAAGCGCCTCAAACTGCGGAATAAATGCAGCGTGGAGGGCGCCCTCACCAAGCAGGCGTCGCAGCAGGTGAGCGAAGCGAAAGGCGACCATAAAGGCTGCCACAGCAGGATCACTTCCAAAGGCCGCAGCCATACTCGCATCACGTCCGAGTCCAGTAATACGACTCAGCATGGTCCCCGAAAAGTAGCGACGAAGCGCTCCCCCTAGGGAAGCTGTGGTGTCGCCGCTATTGAAGCTCGAGGTTTGTGATCTGCTTTCCGTTAAGGGCGTTCCAGTAGCTTGACGCGACCGATCCATCAGGATTTTCCACCTCTACGTTGTAGACAGGAAGGAAAACCTCCCGATGTCCCCGCACCGCAAAATTAGTGCCGAAGGCAGCCTGCGCATTGCGTTCGATTTCCGACCGCGAGTGTCGACGAACGACCCGCTTCGCGTGCTTATAGGGTTTCGTTACCAGGCGCTGGGCAATCCGCGTCTGCGGCGTTACCTCAAGGCGAGGGTTTTCGAAATGGAGGCGAAACTTATCGCCACTGCGTGTCACGAGATTTTTTTCCAGTGCGGAAGTGAGCCAATCATCGAGTGTAGACGGCTCAACACCCAGTTTTTTCATGAGCGCGTCTCGATCGAGGGAACCGCCGCTTTTGGCGAGCACATTCACGACTTTGAAATCGTTGCGCGTCGCACCCGCATTGATGCAGTCCTCAAAGCCGTGGGAAGTGTCCCAGGTGCCCGTGTCGAGGACCATCTCGCCGTCATTAAGTCCCCAGAGGACAAGACTCTCTTTGGTCTTGCTGCCGCCCTGACTGTATTTAATGTCGAGCAGGAGGTACGGGTGGAATTGAAGCGTCGGCTCCAAGAAGACCCGGCCTTCATCATTCCCGAGCAATTTCGTCTCGTTAGCCTTCATAATATCTTGTGGCGTGTAGCGCGCCTCCAGAGTGAGAAACTCACCCGTCTCAAAGTAACCCTCTAGCATATTCCTTGCCGTCGGATTAAAGTTCCATGCCCAGTAGGTGCCTATGCCTACGAAAAAAAAGAGAAACAGGGTGCGCATCACGCTCATATCACGACTTCCCTTGCCAGGTTATTCATCATTGTCATCAGACTAACAAATACTTGAATATTTTCCCAAGGATTCAACTTATGCCCCACTCCTAGGAGTGGGGCGATACGACTCAGTCTTTGAAACTCAGTAGGAATTCAGGGTTGCTATTCGTCTTTTTGAGCCTTCCCAAGAGAAGTGTCATGGCCTCAATCGGCGAAAGGTCAGCTGTCGCCGCACGGAACTCGTGAATTTTCTTCATCTCCTCTTCGTGATAAAGAAGTTCCTCCTTCCGCGTGCCGCTCTTGACGATATCAATAGCTGGGAAGATTCGGCGATCAGCAAGGCGGCGATCAAGGACAATCTCCATATTGCCAGTACCCTTGAACTCCTCGAAAATCACCTCATCCATCCGCGAGCCCGTCTCGACAAGAGCCGTCGCCAGAATAGTAAGCGAGCCACCCCCCTCAACATTCCGAGCTGCCCCAAAGAAACGCTTTGGCTTGTGCAGAGCGTTCGCGTCGATACCACCGGAGAGGATCTTACCTGAGTGCGGCTGCACAGTATTGTAGGCACGGGCGAGGCGAGTTAGGGAGTCGAGAAGAATGACCACATCGTGACCATTTTCTACTAGGCGGCGTGCCTTTTCGATTGCCATTTCAGCGACCTGAACGTGGCGGTCCGGAGCCTCATCGAAGGTAGAGGCAACAACCTCACCCTTGACTGTGCGGGACATATCCGTCACTTCCTCTGGGCGTTCATCGATGAGAAGAACCATCAAGACCACTTCAGGGTTATTGGTCGTAATTGCATTCGCAATCTGCTGCAGGATAACCGTCTTACCCGAACGTGGTGGCGCCACAATGATGCCACGTTGTCCCATCCCGATAGGCGACGCAAGATCGATCACTCGAGTGGAAAGCCTTTCCTTCGTCGTTTCCATCACCATACGCTTATCCGGATAGGTCGGCGTCAGGTTAGAAAACAGCGTGCGCTCTCTTGCGACCTCTGGCGTTTCGCCATTGACCGTATCCACCTTAAGCATAGCGAAGTACTTTTCCTTCTCCTTCGGCGGGCGAATCGTACCTGTGATGGTGTGACCCTTCATCAGATCGAATCGACGAATTTGCGCTGGCGAGACGTAGATGTCTTCCGGGCTTGGAACATAGTTATAGTTTGGCGAGCGTAAGAATCCGAAACCATCAGGAAGAACCTCAAGAACCCCTTCACCATAAAGAAGTTCATCAGGACGATGTGATTTCGCCTTTACCACCTCAAAAACCACCTGAGGCTTCGTCATGCCCCCCAGGTTTTGGATCCCCATCTCCTTGCCGATTTCCAACAATTCCTTGATGTCCATTCGCTGCAGGTCAGCGATCTTGGTTACTTTCATATCCTTTGGATCGATTGGTGGCCCCTGAGGCTCCCTTCTTTGTCCCTGCTGCTTATTGTGGCGAGGACGACGCCCACGCTGCCTCTGCTGCGAGCCACCGTCGGACTGCTGAGACTCTGCGTTCACTTCGGCCTCTGGCGCCTTCTGCACGGGGGCAGGAGGGACCGGCACTTCTTGCCGTGCAGGAGCTTGAGGCACATCCTTGGGTGCGGCTGCCTTCGGCTGTTTGATTTCTTGGTCTTGTTCCATAATTATTTTTTTTGGTTAAGCAGCTGGCGATAAACCAACTCAGTTGTTTCTCGTAGTTTCTGTAATGTGCCATCGTTTTCGATTACGATGTCCGCACGATCTATTTTGTCTTTCTGTGTCATTTGGTGCGTCATCCGCTGATCAAACTCTTTTGCGCCGAGACCTGTACCCTGCTGGAAGCGCTTTCGACACTGCTCCTCGTCGGCGGCGACAACAATTGTCTTATCAAATCTTCCCTTGCCACTTTCAAAAAGGAGTGGAATCTCTGCCACGAACATAGGGTATTTCTTGCTGGCAGCAGCCTCTCGGTAACATCGCTCCACTTCAGCCTCTACGGCAGGATGAAGAATCCCTTCCAGCTGTTTAAGGAGGTCTGCTTGCTCAAATACACGTGCTGCAATTTTCATACGATCAAGTGCTCCATCGACCAGCACCTCATCCCCCAACAAAGCAACCACATCTTCTCTGAATTTCGGGTGATCAGCTAGAAGATTATGGACGATTTTATC
>JBFIDQ010000201.1:0-6041 GCA_041603795.1 Chlamydiales bacterium | reverse complement strand
CTTTTGCTCACAACAACCCGGGCAAAGGGAATTCCTCTGCGCTCCTCTGCGGACTCCGCGCCTCCGCGTTAAAAAAAACCGTGCAATAAATTTGAAAGGCACCTTTTAGGCGGCTAGGTGAGCACCGCTGATGCCGAAATTATGAAAGACGCCCAGCGACTCAGCGAGGACAATTATTTTCTAGGAACCTACGAAGGAAATATAGTTAACCCACTCATTTTAAGAAAAAGGAGCGCCAGCTGGAACCGCTGCGAGAGCCTCAAGCACCTCGTCAAGAACGAGTGCGTCCGCGTCGAGCGCATCCTTCAGATCGAATTGCCCACTGCGTGTGCGATGGAGATGGGTGAGATGAGCGCCGCAACCTAGAAGTTGTCCGATGTCGTGAGCGAGAGCGCGAATATACGTGCCCTTGCTACACCGCGCGCGGAACATTAAAGAGGGATATTCATAAGAAAGCAGGTCGATGCTGACTTGTACCGTCACGGGAGCACGCTCAACTGTTTGCCCCTTGCGGGCGAGATCGCACAATTTGCGTCCACCGACTTTTTTGGCCGAAAACATCGGAGGTATCTGCTCGATGGAGCCCTGGAACTTGGCAATTGCCGCCTCTACTTCCGCTAGCGACGGCTGATGATCTGATTCCCCCGTGGTCGCCCCATCACAATCAAAGCTGTCCGTTGTGATCCCAAGCTTAGCCTGAGCCACGTACTCTTTGTCTTGCGTTAGAAGGGAATCCGATTGCCGCGTAAAATTGCGACCAACAAGCATCACCATGAGTCCCGTAGCAAACGGATCCAAAGTTCCAGCATGGCCAATTTTTCTTACATTGAGGAGCTTTCGGAGGCGGCCTACAAGAGCGAAAGAGGTGATCCCCGTCGGCTTATTAAGCAGGAGGATCCCCTCTCTCTCCTCACTCACCGGTAGCACGTCCATTCCGCTCTTCTTCGATGTCGCTGAGCATCGCTTCGATGCGCATCTGTTTATCGACCCCGGTGTCGAGAAGGAACGTAAGCTCTGGAAAGTAACGCATGGTTACTTTCTTGGCAGAGTTCACAGCAATGAACCCAGCAGCTGTTTTCAAAGCTGCCATGGTTTTATTGCGCTCCTTTTCGTCACCAATCACGCTTACATGGACCTTTGCGTAGCGCAAGTCGCGCGTGATCTCCACGCGCGTTATGGTCCATAGTCTGGCGATATCCTGGTTCTCTACGTCCTGGCGGATCACCTCAGAGATGACCTCGCGCAGGAGAGAGTTGAGTCGATCCGTTCTTCTTCCTGCTGCCATTACAGCTCCTGCTTGATGTAGACGATTTCATATGTTTCGATGATATCGTCCTCTTGTGGCGTCTTATAGCTATCAAGTACGATACCGCACTCGAAGCCCTTCTGCACCTCTTTCGCATCGTCAGCATTGCGCTTGAGTGACGCCAGCTTGCCCTTCCAGATCTGCTTTCCACCACGTACGAGGCGTGCATAGTTATTGCGATTGACGGTACCTTCGGTAACCAAGCAACCGGCAATGATGCCTAGTGCGGACGACTTGAATGTCGCTCGTACTTGTGCCTTACCCGTCTCGCGCTCTTCTGCCACTTCATCAAGAAGTTCAGCCATAAGCTCTCTCACGTCATCAATGGCGTGGTAGATAATATCGTGCGTTTTGACCTGCACACCAGTTTCCTTGATGAGCTGCTCCGCATGTGTCTCCACCTGCGTATGGAATCCTAAGATCATCGCCTTCGATGCAGCAGCTAGCTGAACATCCGATTCGGTCACCTCACCAACACCCGTGAAGATGATGTTTACCTCTGCCTTGCTTGACGCAATCTTTTGGAGGGCTGTTTTGAGTGCCTCAGCTGATCCTTGTACGTCCGCACGAAGAATAATGTTAAGCACCTTCTTTTGGCCATCTTCAGAAGCTTGCAGCATGCTTTCTAGGCTCATTGCCGAAGTTGTACGCTTCAGAAGAGCTTCCTTACGAGCCTCTTCCTCACGAGCCTCAGCAATGCTGCGGGCTTCCTTCTCGTTAGCAACCACAATGAACTCCTCGCCAGCTTCCGGCAGGGAAGAGAGTCCAGTAATTTCCAACGGCGTGCAAGGGCCAGCCTCTTTGATCAGCTTGCCTTGGTCGTTGTGAATCGTCTTGACCCGACCCCACGAACGTCCAAATACCACGGAGTCGCCTTTCTTTAGGGTGCCATTTTGAACGAGAAGCGTGGCTACATTGCCGCGCCCTTTGCTCATCTCCGACTCAAGAACAGTTCCACGAGCGCGCGCCTTTGGCTGAGCTCGCAGTTCCAATACCTCAGCTTGAAGAGCTAGCATTTCTAGTAGCTCTTTGACGCCCTCTTTGGTCGTCGCAGAAGTATTGATCGTGACCGTTTGTCCACCCCACGCCTCTGGCGTGAGATCGTGTTCTGCCAGCTGGCGGTAGACCGTTTCCGGATCGAACCCAGGCTTATCGGACTTGTTAATTGCGGCGACGATTGTCACCCCAGCAGCCTTCGCATGCTGAAGAGCCTCTTCGGTCTGCTGACGCATCCCCTCATCACCCGCAATAACCAGCACCACGATATCCGTAACTTCAGCACCACGAGCTCGCATTGCAGAGAAGGCCTCGTGACCCGGAGTATCAAGAATTGCGATATCGCCGTGTTCCGTCTTCACACGGAACGCTCCGATATGCTGCGTAATCGCTCCAGCCTCACCAGCGGTTACGTTGCTCGAACGAATCGCATCGATCAAGCTCGTTTTACCGTGGTCGACGTGTCCCATAAAGGTGATCACAGGCGGTCGAAGAGAGAGCTCATCTTCGTCCGCGCTCTCGATCTCTTCACGGATAGATTTCTCCGTAATACGGATTCTCTCTTCCTCAGAGGTGTCGATATTGATTTTGCACTGAAACTCTTCGCCGAGAAGTTGCACTGTTGTTTCATCATCTAAAACATCATTGAGCGTCACAACCATGCCCTGCATGAAGAGCTTCTGCACCAATTGTGATGCCTTCCGCTTCATCTCTTCTGCCAAATCCTTAACAGAAATTGGTAGGCGAATATCCAACTCGGCTGGGCGAATCGTCGATTCCTCAAATTCCTGCCTGCGCGCCTTTTTCGGACGCCTCTTTCTCCAGCGTTCCTCTTCACCTGCGCGAAGACCTTGACGGTCACGTGCATCAAAGCGCGAAGAAGGTTGCCCAAGACGGCTTGCCGGCTTGAGATCACGATACTGCTTCGCTCGGCCTCCCACTGCTCCACCTGGTTTTGGCGGACCGCCCACTCGACCCGTAAATGGCTCTTTTTTGCCCTTGTCGGCAGCGGTCTTCGATCCCGTAGCAGCCGTCGTCTTCTTTACAGGAGGCTTGACAGGCTTCGGAGGCAGGATGTCGTTGATGTGGCGACCTGTTGGACCAAGACGCGGCTTTTTCGGCGGCTTGTAGGCAGCAGGTGTCGGCTTCTCAGGAGCTTTTGTCACAGCGACAGGAGCTTCAAGCGGAGGTGGAGCCGGTGGTTCCTCAAGAGTAGGCTTCGCAGCCTCCTCTTTAGCCTCAACCACAACTGGTGCTGCTGGCGCCTCTTCGACGACAGGCGGTTGCTCAGGGGGCGGAGCCTCAATTGCCTTTTCGACCTCACCCTCTTCTGGGGTAAAAGAAGATTTCGTGCGCGCTCGCACCTGGCGTTGTGGCTTATCGAGAATAGCCGTAGCTTCGCCCTTGGCAGCCTCCGCCTCTTCAGTCTTTGCTGCCAGTTTTTTGGCAGCGGCAGACTTTTCCTCTTCTTCTTGTAAGGAGGCCTTTTTCTTTGCCAGCTTGCTCTTGATCCCAGAGAGGTTTAGACTCTTAGCGATCTGCTCGTTTTTAATATTGAGCTTCAGGTTTTTGGCCAACGTTCTTACGTCCTTTGCTTCTTTATTTCTTCTACAATGCGATCCGCCATTTCTAGGCTAACCCCAGGTACTCCAGCGAGGTCTTCACGACTCGCTGTAAGGATTTGCCGCGGATTGTCAAAGCCTTCGGAAATAAGGTTCTCTACAATCAAAGGATTGATTGGACCTAATGCCTTAAGCTTTTCATCTAACCACGGCTCATTCGACTCTATAAGCTCCATCTTTTCCAGCTCAAGCATGCGAATGTAGTCGCTCATCTTTTGCACTTCCAGCTCATACCCGATGAGCTGTCCATTGAGCCGCGCATTCATGCCCTTGCGACCAATGACAATCGCGAAGTCGTCGTCATCGACAATGATAGACATCACACTGTCGTCCTCATTAACGCTGATTTTACGGATCTCGATTGGATCGAGGGCTCCCTGTAGCAGGTCAACTGGATCATTCGTGTGAGGAATGATATCGATTTTCTCGTTATTTAGCTCGCGAATAACGTTTTTAACCCGTACGCCTCGAACTCCAACGCACGCACCCACTGGGTCCACGCGGTCATCATTTGATCTAACAGTAAGTTTTGTGCGGTAGCCCGCATCGCGAACGATTCTTTCAATTTCAATCGTTTGGTCTGCCATCTCAGGAACCTCCTGAAGAAATAGCTGCCGTACGAATTCCGGGTGACTGCGAGAGATGATTACCTCAGCGCCCCCATTGTCCGTGTCCTGCACCTCTAAAAGGAGAGCTAGAACGCGGTCACCCACGTTATAAGTCTCTGTTTTTGGGTAATGACGCATGGGCATGATGCCATCGACCTTTCCCAGGTCAACAATACACGTTGCTCCGCGAACCATCCGTTTAACTGATCCAGATATGAGCTCGCCTACACGGTTGCGGTATTCAGAATAGATGACGTCGCGTTCCGCTCCGCGAAGTCGCTGCGTAATAATTTGCTTAGCTTTTTGCGCCGCGATTCTGCCAAAGTTGTCTGGAGTTACGATCAGGTCAATGAACTGGCCTACCTCACAATCCGGATCAATTTCCTTTGCTGCCTCTACGGAAATCTGGGTGGATGGCTCAGTGACCTCCTCTACGATTTCTTTTTCGCATAGCACTTCAATTGAGCCCGTGCGAGAGTCAATGTTGACACTCACATTTGCTACCGTTTCTACACTTTTTTCTGCTGCCGCTTGCAGCGACTCTTCGATGGCACTAAGGATGATCTCACGTTTGATCCCTTTTTCCCGTTCCATGTAATCGAAGATGGCAATCAGATCTTTATTCATTTGGATAAATCCTATGATCTCTAGTTTTATTCAAAAACCGAAGGGTTGCCCCTCCGGTTTTTCGCGCCACCCAATGGTTTCCCTAGGGGTAGCTGCAGACCCTATTGCGATTCGCTCTCGGTATTATCCGAAGGCCCTACCACAATATCGTCCGCATTCGACTGTCCCTGGTCGATTTGGTATTCTTTCAGCGAGAGCTTAATTGACTTATGTTCTTGGTCAATTTTGGTCACTTTCACTGTTACTTGCTGACCGATGGTGAGGATGTCTTCGACCTTACCAAATGGCTGGTCGGAGAGCTCCGTCACGTGAATCATGCCTTCAAGTCCGCTGTCGAGTTCAACAAAAGCGCCGAAAGCCGCAATCTTGCTCACTTTACCGCTAACAATTGATCCCACTGGCATGTCTTGTTCAAGAGACTCCCAAGGGTTTTCATTAAGCTGCTTGAGTCCAAGAGTGATCTTTTGGCTTTCCCGATCGATTTGTAGAACGCGTGCCTCGACGACATCGTCAACTGCCACACATTCCGAAGGGTGGCTATATTTCTTTGTCCAGCTCATATCGGAAATATGAATGAGACCGTGGATGCCATCATCCATTTCGACAAAGGCGCCGTAGTTAGTGAGTCGTCTAACAACTCCCTTTGTGACCGTTCCTGGAGGATACTTCGTCTCAATATCGTCCCAAGGATTGTGTTCTGTTGCCTTGATTGAAAGCGAAACTTTTCCTTCCTCTTTCTGAATAGCTTGAACAACTGCCGTTACTTCGTCGCCAATATTGACCACTTCAGAAGGGTTGTTGATGTTGCGATCCCATGACATTTCGCTGATGTGAACCAAGCCCTCGATGCCCGCCTCAATTTCGATGAAGGCGCCGTAGTTG
>JBFIDQ010000200.1:0-6044 GCA_041603795.1 Chlamydiales bacterium | reverse complement strand
TGATATCTGCCGGGGCATTCGCCCCTAAGACGTGGCTTTTTCCTGGAGACCGTCTAGGCCGACCTGGCGCTATTTATGAATTCATCACACAGAATTGGTATTAGCTTTGGATGGTTGATACCTCTCTAGGAGGCACCTACGAGAATGACGGCATGGTTGAAAAGTTGATCTGTTACCCAGCCATTCAAGGCCAAGGTCCTCCTTGTCCTTCCTCAAGTGACATGCTATCGTTCATTTCACGATAGAGGAACCTTACCAAGGGTATTAGAAAAGAGATGAGTGACAACAAAAAGCAATCCTTAGACCATCTAATGCATGAAGACCGTATATTTCCTCCCCCTGAGGATTTTCGCCAGACGGCACATATTTCCAGCTCCGATGAGTACCAGAAAATGTACCAAAGATCCTTGGAGGATAGCGAAAGATTTTGGTTGGAACAAACCGAAGAGTTGGACTGGTTCACTCCGCCAACAAAGGCCCTAGAGTGGACCTGGGATCCGGAAAACCATTCCGTGCATCACAGCTGCTTTGAAGATGGAGAGATTAATGTCACGGTTAACTGCTTAGATCGGCATCTTACTACGGATCGACGAGATAAAATTGCCATCATTTGGCAGGGAGAGGCCCCCGATCAAATCAGGAAAATAACCTATGCTGAGCTCCATGACGAAGTGTGCAAACTTGCCAATGGTTTAAAAGCTCAAAATATCCAACCTGGCGATCGAGTCTGTATCTATATGCCGATGATTCCAGAGGCGGCAGTGGCGATGCTCGCCTGTGCACGAATCGGTGCGGTGCACAATGTTGTATTTGGCGGTTTTAGCTCGGAGGCTCTAGCAAATCGGATGGTGGACTCTGAGTGCCGAGTTCTCATCACGGCTAATGAAGGGATCCGTGCTGGTAAGAAGATTCCGCTCAAAGAGATTGCGGATCAAGCTTTGGAAAAGGCTCCGAATGTAGAGCGGGTTATCGTGGTAAAACGTAGCTCCACTGAGCCCCCCATGCAAAGCCCCCGAGATGTGTGGTATAGCGATCTGGTGAGCCAAGAGGAAGCTGAATGTCCTCCGGAAAGGCTAAAAGCTGAGGATCCGCTATTTATTCTCTACACTTCGGGCTCTACAGGAAAGCCAAAGGGAGTGGTTCACTCCCAAGCAGGCTATCTATTGCAGGCAGCTCTTACCCATAAATGGGTGTTTGACCTTCATGAGAACGATGTCTATTGGTGCACGGCGGATGTTGGATGGATTACGGGGCATTCCTATGTGGTCTATGGTCCCTTGGCAAATGGTGCAACGACTCTCATGTTTGAGGGGGTACCCACTTACCCTGACGCTGGATCCTTTTGGAGAGTATGTGAGAGGCATAAAGTATCCATCTTCTACACAGCCCCTACAGCCATTCGTTCTCTCATGAGGGCCGGCAGCGATTGGCCTGCTAAATATGATTTAAACTCATTACGAGTCCTCGGTACGGTAGGGGAACCAATCAACCCCGATGTGTGGATTTGGTACCATGAGCATGTTGGAAACCAACAGTGTCCGATTGTCGATACCTGGTGGCAAACGGAAACTGGGGGAATCATGATCACCACCTTGCCTGGAGCGCATTCGACGACTCCAGGCTGCGGTGGCTACCCCTTCTTTGGGGTCGAGCTTGTATCCCTGCGTGAGGATGGTAGCGAGTGTGGAGTTGATGAAGGGGGCCAGCTCTGCATCAAACGACCTTGGCCCGGTATTGCCCGTACCTGCTACGGGGATCATGAGCGATTTATTGACACCTATTTTAGTCAGTTTCCTGGCCTTTATTTTGCGGGTGATAGCGCACGAATAGACGACAAAGGGCGTTGGTGGCTGATGGGAAGATTAGATGATGTCGTCAATGTTTCGGGACATCGCATCGGGACGGCGGAGGTGGAAAGCGCCCTTGTTTCTCATGAAGCAGTGGTGGAATCCGCTGTTGTACCTGTGCCGCATGAGATTAAGGGTCAGGCACTTTTTGCTTTTGTTACTTTGGTTGAAGGAGAGGAACCTGCAGATACCATGCAAGACAGTCTGATCCAACATGTGCGTAAGACAATCGGACCTATTGCTACTCCGGAACGCATTGTTTTTACTCCGGAGCTTCCAAAAACGCGATCAGGAAAGATCATGCGCCGCATTCTCCGAAAGGTCGCTGAAGGTGATGTAGCCAGCCTTGGCGACACGAGTACACTAGCAAACCCTGCGATCGTCGATAAGTTAATCGCGATGGTAGCGGAGGCGGGAAGTTAGGATGGAATCAGAAGCTTACAAAATCCTTGACCTTGATCACTTTTGGAAGCTTTTCGCTTGCTTACAGGAACGTGGTTACGATGTAGTGGGACCAACGATACGCGATGATGCGATTGTCTATGATGAGCTCAGTAGCGTTTCGGATCTTCCTATCGGATGGACCGATGAACAGTCTCCAGGGAAATATCGTTTAAAAAGACGAATGGATCTCGCCTATTTTGGATACAACGTTGGACCTCATTCTTGGAAGAAATATCTCTTCCCTCCTCGAAGAAAACTTTGGGAGGCTTCAAAAGATGAAAAGGGGTTTACGGTCAAGCCAGAACCCCTTCAGACAAAGAAATTGGCATTCCTTGGTATACGCTCCTGTGAGATTGAGGCAATCTTCATTCAAGATAAAGTCTTTATCGAAGGTAAGCATGTAGATGCTCACTACAAAAGCCAGAGGGATCAAGCTTTTCTTATAGCAGTGAACTGCACTCAAGCGGCCTCCACCTGTTTTTGCCGCTCAATGAAGACGGGTCCAAAAGCAAAGCGGGGATATGATCTTTCACTCACGGAGGTAATCAATGGCAAAGATCACTTTTTCGTCGCATCATCCGGCTCGGATGAGGGAGAAGCTCTGCTTGCAGAGCTCGAATTGCCCTCTTGCACGGAAGATCAGATTTCTGCCGCAGAAAATGGAATCGCAAAGGCAGAGCAGCAGATGGATGAAGGGTTTGGAATGGATACAACGGATATTAAGGAGCTTCTCTATCGCAATGTGGATAATCCGCATTGGGATAAGTTATCCGATCGCTGCTTAAGCTGTGGAAATTGCACGCTAGTATGCCCGACCTGTTTTTGTTCTGATGTACAAGAGACGACCGATCTAACGGGGGATCATACGGAACGTTGGATGACATGGGATTCCTGTTTTAATGCTAGCCATAGCTACATCCATGGAGGATCGGTCCGGACATCCACTCAATCACGCTACCGTCAATGGATCACTCATAAACTTGGAAGCTGGATAGATCAGTTCGGCTCATCCGGTTGTGTGGGATGCGGACGCTGCGTGGCTTGGTGTCCAGTGGGAATTGATATCCGAGAAGAGATTCAGGCGGTTAGAGAAAGTGAAGAAACGGAGACTTCATCATGAAGGACCTAGAGGAAATCATCGCAAAACATGTTCTGCTTCAAGAATTTGAACCCGATACGATTAAGTTAATTGCCGGATGTGCAAAAAATGTAGTTTTTGATGCTGGTGAGACCATAGCTACGGAGGGAAGTCCTGCGGATTTTTTCTACTTGATACGCTCTGGCAAGGTTGCGGTACAAACCTTCGTGCCGAACCGAGGCCCCATCATTCTACAGACAATTGGTCCTGAGGACATCATGGGATGGTCTTGGCTTTTCCCTCCTTACAAATGGTGCTACGATATCAAGGCCGTGGAGCAAACACGAACCATCGCCTTTGATGGTCGTTGTTTGAGACAGAAGTGCGAGGAAGATCACGATCTAGGATACCAGCTGATGAAGCGCTTTTCTCAGGTCATGGTTAGAAGACTACAGGCGACCCGCATGCAGGTACTCGATGTCTATCAATCTCTGCCGGCACAGGCTTGACAATGAGCGAAGACTTCCTTCAACCCATACCTCACCTTGTGACTCGGAAATGGCAGGAAACTGGGGATTCAGTGACGCTCGGATTTCGAACCGAGCAGTCATCTCTCCCCTCGATTGCTCCAGGGCAGTTCAACATGCTCTACGTCTTCGGGATCGGCGAGATTCCAATCTCGATGGGAGGGCAATCAGAAAGCGAAGGAGAACTGCTCCATACGATCCAGGGAGTAGGCAAGGTTTCACAAGCCCTTTGCCGAATGGAGCCGGGAGACATCGTTGGAATTCGCGGTCCCTATGGCACCTCCTGGCCGATGGAAAAGTTAAAAGAAAAGAATCCGATGATCATAGCAGGAGGTCTAGGCCTCGCCCCCTTACGTCCAGTCATCCAGCAATTGATAGCTCAACCGAATCAATTTGGACCAACCTCTTTGTTCTATGGAGCTAGGACTCCTAACGATGTGCTCTACAAAGATAGCTTTCCGCTCTGGAGGGAGGCATTCGAGGGACAAGCTTTTGCAACTGTAGACTTTGCAGATGCCTCCTGGTCTGGAGATGTGGGGGTGGTGAGTGATCTACTCCCATCTAGCGATAATTTTGAGAATCGTGTAGCTCTGATCTGCGGACCGGAGGTAATGATCCGGTTCACCATAGCCGAGCTTCGTAGTAGAGGTCTACCCGCGGATGATATCTATGTGTCCATGGAGAGAAATATGAAGTGTGCTGTTGGGCTGTGTGGTCATTGCCAATTTGTCGGTGACTTTGTGTGCAAGGATGGGGCTGTCTTTTCTTACTCTCACGTCGAACGCTTTTTCGGAAGACAGGAGATATGATGATGGATAAAAAAAAGCCAACTCTTGCGGTGTGGAAGTTTGCCTCGTGCGATGGTTGCCAATTGACCGTGCTTGATTGTGAGGATGAACTCCTGCTGCTGGCTGATCAGATAGATATTGTCTACTTCAAGGAGGCATCAAGCCGAGAAGTCGAGGGTCCATATGATCTCTCCCTAGTGGAAGGATCCGTTTCGACCAAAAAAGATCTTGAACGCATTCACCAGGTTCGCGCCGCTTCTCGTCACCTCGTAACCATTGGAGCTTGTGCAACCGCAGGCGGCGTCCAAGCCCTGCGCAACTTCAAAGATGTTAAGGAGTTTATGGCTGTTGTGTATGCCCAGCCAGATTATATTGACTCATTAGACCACTCGACGCCTATCTCGAGTCATGTTCGGGTTGATTTTGAGCTCCAGGGGTGTCCCATCAATAAGACCCAGCTACTAGAGGTCCTTTCTTCTTTTCTGATAGATAAACGGCCTAATGTCCCAAATCATAGCGTCTGCATCGAATGCAAACAGAAGGGTAATGTCTGCGTGATGGTTGCACACGGCACTCCCTGCCTTGGCCCTGTCACTCATGCCGGATGCGATGCTTTGTGCCCCTCCTATAATCGCGGTTGCTATGGCTGCTATGGGCCGAAGGAGAATGCGAATACGAGTTCTCTAAAGGGCTGGTTCAATCGGAATCAAGATCCTGGTAGTGAATCGATCATGCGTAAGTTCCGTAGCTTCTACGCTTGGGTAGAGCCTTTTAAATCTGAGGGTAATAAGGATGAGTGATAAAAAGACCCGCACCGTGAATGTCAATTACATTGCGCGAGTTGAAGGAGAGGGAGCCTTAAGCATTGAAATTGAAGGCGACCGGGTGACGGATGTCAAGCTCAAGATTTTTGAGCCCCCTCGCTTCTTTGAGGCTCTATTGCGCGGACGCGATTTTCGGGAGGCCCCAGATTTTACGGCAAGAATATGCGGAATTTGTCCCGTTGCTTACCAAATGAGTGCTGTGCATGCCATGGAGGATTTGCTTGGGGTCACAGTCGATGGGCAATTGGGAGAGCTTCGTCGGTTGATCTACTGTGGGGAATGGATTCAAAGCCATTTACTGCACATTTACATGCTGCATGCTCCCGACTTTCTTGGCTTTCCCGACGCCATTCAAATGGCAAAGTCCCACCGATTAGAGGTCGAACGAGGACTTCGGATGAAGAAAGCGGGCAATAGCATTGTTGCTCTTTTAGGTGGACGAGAGATACATCCGATCAATGTCCAAGTAGGTGGATTCTATAAATTGCCAGAAAAGAAGGAGCTAAACAAACTCACAGAGGATCTAAAGTGAGATC
>JBFIDQ010000199.1:0-6138 GCA_041603795.1 Chlamydiales bacterium | reverse complement strand
GAAGCACCCGATTTCAAGTGGCCCAACTGCGTGACGAGGTTAATGAGCTAGCCAACACCGTGCAGCAGGGTGTAGAGGTGCAGGTGGATGCGTCCGAGTACGACACCGTTGAACGCGTATTCATCTCTCTTCAAATTTTGACCGCCTGTATGATGGCGTTTGCTCACGGAGCAAATGACGTAGCGAATGCGATTGGACCCATTGCAGCGATCGTTCATGTCATCAACACCGGCACAGTACCAGTAGAGGCTGCCGTCCCCGTATGGGTACTTGCCCTTGGCGGTATTGGAATCGTCATTGGATTAGCAACGTGGGGCTGGCGCGTCATCGAAACGGTAGGTAAGAAGATTACCGAGTTGACACCTAGTCGCGGCTTTGCCGCCGAGTTTGGTGCCGCCACCACGATATTAATCGCCTCAAAAATGGGCCTACCGATATCCACCACACATACCCTCATCGGAGCTATTTTAGGGGTAGGGTTGGCCCGCGGCATTGAAGCGATCAACCTAAACGTTGTCCGCGACATCTTCTCCTCTTGGGTGATTACCATTCCAGCTGGCGCCGGTTTATCGGTTATCTTCTTCCACCTTATCCGTGTGGTTGTATAGGCAACCAGCACGTTATGCCGCTCGTGCCTCACCTTTGGTCAACTGCGATGAAGCTTAGGATCGAGCGCGTCTCTTAGTGAATCACCTACCAGAGCGATTGCTACTAGTAGTAGCGTAAGTAGGATTGCTGGCGGCCAGAGGAGATAGCTCTCTCCTGGAAAGGCCGCACGGCCTTCATCCATAAGCACACCCCATGAACACGACCCCTCCTCTCCGAGACCGAGGAAGGAGAGCCCGGCCTCCGCCGTGATTGCACCCATCACGGAGAAGGGAAGAAGCGTCAGCAGAGGTGGAATGGCGTTAGGAAGGATGTGTGAGAAGACAATTCGTGCGTCGCGGAATCCCATGGCCTGACACGCTTCTACATACGGCAGATTTCGTTGCTTGAGGAACTCCCCACGAATATAGCGAGCAAAACCGGTCCATCCAAAAATACCAATTACGGCAATCACGAGAAAGATCGATTTGCTTTGGGTCACTGCCACAACCATGAGTAGCATAAAAAATGATGGCATGGACTCCCATATCTCAATAAGACGCATCACCACCATGTCCCATCGTCCCCCGTAGTACCCCGCCAAGGCACCTATCGGCACGCCGATGAGGATAGCGAGCCCTATGGCCGTGAGACCCACAACGAGCGAGATCCGCACCCCGAAAAGAAGTCCTGCTACAAGATCCTTGCGGTTGACCCTACTAAGCTCCCACCAGTCGAGAAAGCGATTGATGCTCTGCTCTCCGCCCGCATCGTCCTCCCAGTGAAACGAGCGCATCAGCGGCATCACCAGGTAGCTCAACTTTGCCTCCTCTTGGTCAAGCCACGCCTCTCGTTCCTCTAAGTAAGTCACAAGAGCCTCATTTCCCCGTTCCAGGTAGCGCGCTTTCTGTTTTTCCAAGTTCTGCTGTTCCAGCTGCCACAGCGTTGGAATTGGAAAATGGAGGTCCAACTGCTCACTCCGTATCTGCGCCTTCGTCACTTCCTTCGGAGGCAGTTTCTCGTTTGAGAGCCCTTCCCTTTGCATCGCCAGTCGACGTTTGCTTGCCTCCCTCGACACCCACTCGTTTTCTTTCTTTTCCGAGTAGGGCCCCGCGTATTTTTGAAGCCTTACATCTTGCTCCTTGCGTAGATGGTGGCGCAGGACGAGATCTAGTTTGGCCTGGTCGGTCTGATGTGCAAGATGAAAGTCCCATGAATTACCTAGGGCCGGGTTTTTCTGGAGCGCCTGCTGCTTTTTTTCGTTGAGAAACGGATCACTTGCCGGCGATTGCGGTGGCCACAGGACGAGAAAGAAAAAGATCACGCCTTGCGCCACGATGCCAGTGGTCACAATGCGTTTGCGACCAACTGGTACAAGCCATGCCACCGCCAAGGTGAGCGGCGCCACGAACATCAGTAGATTGTAAAATACGTCCAGAGCCTTTGAAAAGAATCCGGGATAGAAAAGATACCGAAAAAGAGGAAAATACCAGGAGCCGTTGTAGTTAACGAACAGCGGTTTAGACGAGGCAAAAAAGGGTGCGTAGAGTCCGATAATGGAAAAAACAAGAACAACCCAGAGCGCAATCATTCCCGTCGTCGAACGCCGGTATTGGGTCCATACCCCCTGCCAAAATGATTGTGACGCCATGAAGTCTCCTAATCTAATGTGACTCGAGGATCGAGAAGCGTATACGAAATATCGGCCAGGAGATAGCCTACCAAGCTCAAAAATGCTCCAGCTAGTGCTGAGAACATGATCACATTGTAATCGCGGTTGATGATCGCCTCGTAAAAGAAGCGCCCAAATCCATCAATTCCAAAGATCGTCTCAATAATAAGTGAACCAGCGAGAACCACCCCTAAAGACCCCGCTAGTGACGTCACGATGGTAATTGCCGCGTTGCGCCCCACATGCTTTCCCAAAATAGAGAGCGTGCCCAATCCCTTTGCTCGCGCCGTGCGCACGTAATCCTGTCGTAGGACCTCCAGAACAGCCGTTCTTGCCAGCCTCGATTGCGTGGCAAGCGCACCATACAGGACCGCAACCAGTGGCAGCGCAATGTGTTTTGCGATGTCCAAAAGGCGTTCTCCGGACGTCAAGTTCCGGTATACAGCCTCCGCGCTGTTGAATCCGCTAAAGGGAATCGGCTCCTCTGTAAAAGGGAACGTATGATGGAGCGCCACCTTTTCGATAAGGAACGGCGCCACCACAAATACCGGCGTAGCGTAGAGGATCAAGAACATCACATTGAGCGAAAGATCCTGCCAACCATTTTGCTTAAGCGCCATTGTGAAGCCAAAAAACTGGCAGAGGCCGAAGGTAATGAAGAGGGGAAGGATCGAAAGCGTCAGTGAGTACTTGAAGCGCTTCGTCACCTCACTAATAACGGTTCGATTCGGATCATTTCTTAGCGTACCAAAATCCAGAGAAAGAACCCTGCCGAAGTAGCGACAGAACCGCGTCTCCAAAAAGAAGATCCTCGCTTTTTGTCCGAATGTCGGCGCAAGCTGATAGTTTTCCCTATTTTCCGCGATCCACTTTCCGATCACTGCCAACTTCTCAGAGCGCGTCGCTGCATCATCATCGGAATCCCACCGTTGTTCATGGAGCAGTTGATTATCCCCCGCAATTTTTCGATTCTCCAGCCTCTGCTCTGCTGTGAGCCCCGCTCCAATGTGTCCCTGCCGCGTACCACCCCGGATTAGAAAATGGATCGCAAGCTGCTGCGTATCGGCCGAGACAGAAGGGTTCTTTGCCGTTTCATATAGACTTGGCATCACGTAACGCGCCTGGTCACCTAGCTTCACACGCATTCCATCGTATTCCTTAACGGACATCTCCTCCTCATCACCAGGCTGCCACTTTCTCTCTGAAAGGCGTGTAAGTGTTGTGACCACATCCTCCTCATCGATTGACGGCCAGGTATTGAAGAGAATAGGAAGAGTTAGACCATAGAACTCCCGAAATGCCAGGTAGCGCTGATCCGATCCAAACGCAACGGCCTTGTCCTCCTTACGTGTTGCATCGCCCTCAGCTGAGACCTCCGTCACCGTCGTCGGATCGCCCGGCGCCAGGTTAATGATGACGAAATTCACAAATACGATCGCAAACAATGTCAACGGCAAAAGAAGGAGTCGACGCACTATGTAGGCGAACATAGAATCACCTTACAGGTTCGGGGTTAGCGAGCCAAAAGACCTCCGAAGATGGCTCCGGCGAATTTGCTCCAGGCACCAAATCCTGCCTTTCAGCAGGAATAAAAACGTTCTTTACGTAGTCGCGGTAGAGCAAAATGCTTTTCGGCGTATAGAGAAACGTATAGGGAGCCTCCGCGTGAATGATCGCGTGAAACCTGTGATAGAGCTTCAGGCGCTCCTCTTCATCGTACTCGTAGTGAAGCTTCTCAATGATCTCATCCGCCGCCGCGTTTGCAAATCCCGAATGGTTTGATGAACCCGGTTCTTTCGCACCCTCCGAATGCCACAGCTGCTTAGGATCCTCTGGTGGTGAACCCAATCCCCAAGCTAGAAAAAGCGCATCAAAACTTTTCTCATCGATAGAGCTGGAAAGATCTGCTAAATCGACCCCATTTAGGTGGCACTCAACTCCGACCTCTCTCAAGGCAGTGGCTAGATATTCCGCATTTGCTTTTGACGTTGGGTTCTTAACGTAATACGTAAGAGAGAAGCGAAACGGCACCCGCTTGCCATTGATTTCCTTATCGATCACCCCGTCGCCATCAGAATCATACCACCCGTCCTCCTCGAGAAGGCGCCGTGCCTCCTTTAGATTGAACGGAGTTGGCCGAATCGAAGGATCATTGGACGGACTAGCTAAAAAGAATGGACCCGTAATCGACACCGCCATGCCATTCAAGTTTTGCTCGATGATCCGCTGGCGATCAATCGCCATGGTCATGGCCCTCCGCACCTTAGTGCTCGAGAAGTATGGCGTTGCCTGATTCCACCCCACATAACTATAAGTACGTCCCATGTAATCGAGTCGATTGATTTTCAGACCAAGATCGCTTTGCTTCTCATACTGATCATCCGCGTAAAAATCCTCCAGCTCAATGAGCTGCTCCGGACGCAGCGCATAAGTATCGATTTTTCCCGCTTTGAAATCTTGCCAAATCGCATCGGGGCTCTCTCGGAAGCGCACTTCATAATTCTCCACGAGTACCTTGTAAGGATTGTAGTACGCTGGATTTCTACGAAAGCGAATCGCCTCGTCGGTAAATCCATCAAAAATCCACGGACCACAACTCGCAATAATATTTCGCGCCCAATGTTGTCCAAAGTTTTGCGCCCAAACAGAATTGGTGCGATACGTATCAGCATCCTCATTTCCATCCACGATTTTGGTTCCATCAGGAAAATACTGATAGATCCATGTCGCCAAGGGCGTAAGAGCACCTGTCCACATCTTTGCTGTGAACTTAACCTTCCCATTCACCTCTTTCCAGCGCACTACAAATGTGAGGTCATCGACGACCCGTATCTCCTCGATATCGGAAAGGTAGGTCCGTAACGAGGCTGCACCCGCCTCGTCGACATGTGGATTCATCACCGCATCGAAATGAAACTTAAAATCGTGAGCCGTTACGGGGTGGCGATGTCGAAAGTGTGCTGCCAGGTCAACGCTATCCGGGAAGTGACGAGAATCCAGAGGCTCCCAGTAGAGATCATCTCTCAGATGTACCCAAAACTCCGTTCTTCCCCGAGAATCACTTCTCTGCTCAATCTTGATTCCCATATCCGGAGCGAACGTACCCATTTTGCCGAACTGAGCAGTTGCTACGGAGCCTTGGCACATGGAATTCCATTCCGATATCTGCGCCCAATTGCTGAAAGGGTGAAGGTTTGCCGGCTTTCCAATGGTTGCCGCTCGACGCGTACCTTTGGGTCGAAAATTAGGCCCGACCAATTGAGGAAGCGTTTCCGCATAGAACTTATCCTCTTCAAGAAGATTCGGAAGAGATGGATCGATATGTGGACGAACACCCATAACAACGGGAAGCGAGGAGGCAGCTTGTGTCCGAGTCGTTTGTTGTCCCTGACGAATTGCCTGAAGGAGCTCGTGACGCATCTTTTGCGTCTCAAGCAAAACATCTTGCAGGTTCTCTTGAACCTTTTCGACGTCACTTTGCACCTCCTTGAGATCGTCCTCCAGAAGCAGAGAAGACCAGTAAAGCATGGCCATAAAGGCAAAGAGGCCGAAGCCAAGGGTAAAGCGAAAGAGGTAGAGTCCGATCGGTTCTTTCTTCATCCAAATTTCCCAATTACATAAATTTGAATCCTATAGAGAACCATACTTTTGGTCCATAACGATCAGTGAGGCGCGGCAATTTTCGATTGATTCCAATTTTTCCGACGCAAAGGCGGTAACATACTTTTACCCACAAGTTTTTTGTGACGGAAATATGCGGTTTGTGCAGTGCTGTTTTTTTTGCTGCGGCAGCAGCAACGGCCTCTAGCCCCGGGTGGAGGCGCAGCCGGAACCCGGGGTATTGGGGTAGTAAAACCCGCGCTGCGGGAGCAGCGCCGGCG
>JBFIDQ010000198.1:0-6150 GCA_041603795.1 Chlamydiales bacterium | reverse complement strand
GGCGGGGAGGTGACGTTTGATTTCGGACGCTGGCTCTACATTGAGGGTCAGGGGTTCTTCTCGAAGAAATCGGCAGCTCTGGGTTCGTTCCTTAGCGCCGGGGCGACGATTGCAAAGGAGGACATTCCTAGGTTCATAAAGGCGCATCACGATGAGCTGCTTCACGTGCGGGGCTTCTACTGCTCGGCGCACCCCATTCTGAAGGCGAAGCTGAAGCTGGTGCTGGAACGGGACAACAAAGTGATCATTACGCCGCAATATATTCCGTTGCCGGAGTTCCGTGATAAAAAGCTACGGGTCTTTCACGATGTGGTTCATGTGGAAGGAGAGGGGTTCTCAGATCTGCCGAGGGGACAGATCTTGCCGAAGGGGTACAGCAGCCAACATACGATCTCACAAAAGGAGCTACCGCATTTTCTGGCGGAGGATTTGCCGAAGCTGAGACCGTTCCTAGGTGAGGTGGATACGCGGCTCCAGATCCCAACGGAACTGCTTTTGGTGGTGTCGGGAGTGGGAAAATCGGACAAGGATGGGGTAATCCCTCTGAAGCTGGAGGTGCAGTCGGAACTGGGAAGGGTGGCCGTAGCACAACTGGTACGTGCGGTGGAGAAAAAGCAGAGGTTCGTCTTTAGCGAGGCGGGACTCATCGATCTGCACGATCAGCAATTCGAATGGCTCCGGAGGATACACTCGGATGCGGTCGATGAGGAGGTGGTGGCCTTCTCTTCGATAGAAGTTCTGCGCTTGGATGCGCTGACGGGCCTTCACTTGGATGAGGATATTTCCCACCCACAATTGGATCTCCTTCTGGGAAAGACGAAGGTGGAAAAACCGAAAACAAAGGGACTCCGTAGCGAACTACGGCCGTACCAGCAGGCGGGTGTGGAGTGGCTATGGTACCTCTACCGCAATCATCTGTCGGGGCTCCTCTGCGATGATATGGGTCTTGGAAAGACGCATCAGGCGATGGCGCTAATGGCGGCAGTACGCCACAAGAAAAAAAAGGCGCGTTTTCTGGTGGTCTGCCCAACGTCGGTGCTCTACCACTGGCAGGATAAGCTGGAGGCGTTTCTCCCGGATATTCGGGTGCGAACATATTATGGGACACGAAGAACATTGGATAGGAAGGGGGATCCGTACGATCTGATTCTTACTTCCTATGGGGTGATTCGACGCGATCAGGAGTTGATCGCGGAACAGAAATTAGAGGTGGTGATTCTCGACGAGATTCAGGTCGCTAAAAATCATTCGAGTCGGGTCCACGGGGCCCTCAGTAAGCTCAAGGGTGGAATGTTTTTGGGGCTGACGGGTACTCCGATGGAGAACCGCCTGCGGGAGCTGAAAAGTCTCTTCGATATCGTCCTTCCGGGCTATATGCCGGGAGATGCGCACTACCGCAATTTCTTCGTGGCTCCAATAGAGAAACTGCAGGATAGTCGGCGACGTGACCTCCTCATCCAGTTCATCAAGCCTTTTCTGATGCGAAGGGAGAAGCAAGAGGTGCTGACGGAGCTGCCGGAAAAGGTGGAGGATGTTGCGCACTGTGCTCTCTCCGATGATCAGAGTCGACTCTATCAAGAGGTGGTGGCACGCAACGCAAAAAGCATCAGAGAGGACCTCGAAGATGACTCCAAACGGGTCTCTTATGTCCACATCTTTGCGCTCCTTTCATTGCTCAAGCAGATATGTAACCATCCGGCGATCTATGAAAAAAATGTCGATCGCTACAAGGAATACAGTTCGGGAAAATTCGATCTCTTTTGCGAGCTCCTCAATGAGGCGCGCGACAGTCGACAAAAGGTAGTGGTCTTTACGCAGTACTTGGGGATGATGGATATCATTGAGGCCCACCTGAAGGAGCAGGGAATCGGCTTCGCGGCGATTCGAGGTGCGACGCGGGATCGACGAAAGGAGATGAATCGATTCCAAACGGATCCAAATTGCGAGGTCTTTGTGGGGTCCTTGCAAGCGTCTGGTGTGGGAATCGATCTAACAGCGGCGTCTGTAGTGATCCATTACGATCGCTGGTGGAATCCTGCGCGAGAGGATCAGGCAACGGACCGCGTTCACCGTATCGGCCAAACCCGTGGGGTGCAGGTCTTCAAGCTGGTCACTAAGGGCACATTAGAAGAGCGTATCGATGAGATCATCTACCAAAAGCGCGCTCTCCTAAAAAGCGTGATCACGACCGATGAGGAAAATGTCCTCAAGCAACTCGATCGCAAAGCTCTGATTTCTCTGCTAAAATCGGTGCATGCCTAAGGCACAAAAAAAACCGCTCGGTTCGATGAACCGAGCGGTTGGAATGGGTCTGCTTCTTACGCGTCAGCGGGCTCTTGCTGTCCAGCAAACCAGTTGCGAGGATCAAGTTCGTTGCTGTAGTTGTAAATGCCTGCGCCGATGGCCGTAAGTGCTAATGCGGTGAAAGGGCGGTTATAGGCGAACCTAGGGAGCGTTGCAATTCTCCAGGCAGTGCGAATACACACCCGACCTGCGAGAGAAATGGGAGCGAAGAGTAGAGCACCTGTCGAACCTACAGCTTTAACGCCCAATCCAACAAAAGCTAGGGTTGAGATGGCGTGTAGTGCAAAATGAAGGGTAGCGAGCGCTGTTGATAGGACCTTGTAGGGGCGTTCGTTTCGCGTAGCTGCTGCTAGTTTCTTGCCGGTACCGAGGCTGAGCACTGCGTCTGCGGGTCCTTTACCCTCTAAGTTACTGGTTAGCCAGCTAGGAGCTCTAAATGATGGCTTCCAGCCATCGATGTCGATTGGGCGGAGGGAAAATGCAAAGAGTTTGACCTGGCTCAAGACCATGTTGGCTCGTATTGATGCGGTGGCTGTGTTGACCGCTTCGTGTTCTGGCAAGGCTCGATAAGCCTCGATTGCGCTATTATGAAGCCTTTGTTCTATTATAATTGTATTCATAAGAATCTCCATTTTTTAGTTATTAATATATGTATTATGGAGATTCTAGGAATTAAAGTCAATATAAATAATTTAAAACTTTGCGAATGTCGTCTGAGCACCTACGTAGCATCAGTAGGCGATCAAATCCGACGGCTACGCCGCAGCACTCGGGCAGGCCGCGCTCAAGGGCGGCCAAAAAGGAGTCGTCTATCGGGTATTTGGCCTTCCCAAGGGATGCGCGCTTCTCATTGGCGGCATCTAGTCGGATCCGCTGCTCTTTTGCGTCGGTTAGCTCATGGTAGCCGTTGGCGAGCTCCATTCCTTCGCCGTAGACCTCGAAGCGTTCGGCAACGGGGTGGCCGTCAAGCTGTGTTACTTTTGCTAGAGCGCTTTGGCTGGCGGGGAAGTGGGTGACGATGGTGAGCTCGTCCTTACCGAGCCGCGGCTCGATCTGGGTGCCGAGGAGCAGGTTCAGTACTCCATCGCGTCCTTCCGATTGGAGCTCCGCGTGGCGGAGATCTTGCGGCAGCGCGTTCAGGAGCGCTCTGTCGTTGTCGATGTCGACACCGAGCTCTTGCAGGAAGAGCGCTCGATAGGTGATTTGATGTGTCGGACGCCTACCGCATACGAGGTGGACGAGGTCCACTGTTTCATCGATCATCTTTTGGAAGGTGAATCCGATTCGGTACCACTCGATCATGGTGAACTCGGGCCGGTGGAGTGCTCCATGCTCTCCGTAGCGGTAGACATGGGAAAGCTGGTAGCAATCACCTACACCAGAAGAAAGGAGCTTCTTGATCTCGTATTCTGGCGAGGAATGTAAATACCAGGTGCCGTCTGGCATGGTGCATTCAATCAGGTCGATATGCGCATCGACGGGGGCCTTTGGTCGCAACATGGGGGTGTCGACTTCGATGACGTCGCGCTCGGTAAAAAAGGCGCGCGTGGCGGCAAGCTGCCGCGCGCGCTCACGGAGCACTTCTCTCACTGCTTGACGCGAGAGACGTATTCGCCTGTGCGGGTGTCCACTTTAACGACCTCTCCCTCATCGATAAAGATAGGGACCTGAAGCTCCGCCCCAGTCTCCAAGGTGGCTGGCTTAAGAACTCGACCCGATGCGGTGTCGCCGCGCGCCCCGGGAGCCGTCTCAGTAATCTTCATCTCTAGGAACATCGGTGGCTCGATCGTGATGACTTCCCCGTTGAAGAAGATAAGGGTATAGACCAAATCTTCCATGAGCCATGCCTTTACAGATTCAGCTTGCTTCCAAGGGACCGTAATCTGGTCGAAGGTATTGTCGTCCATAAAGACGGCGCCCTCGTTATCCGTGTAGAGCATCCGCATCTGCTTCTCGTCCACATCCGCCATCTCAAGAGTCTCATTCGACTTGTACGTCTTCTCAACAACACGTCCAGTGAGCATATTCTTGATTTTGGTCCGATTAAAGGCCCCGCCCTTACCAGGCTTAACAAACTGATTATAGACCATGACCCATGGCTGCCCATCGATCACTACCTTTAGACCCTGCCGAAATTCACTCGTGCCCACATTTGCCATGATTGCCTCGCCTTGTGCGGTTAGTATTGGGCCATTATAGGGAAAAATGGCCCTGAAGACAACTTTTTTGCTGAAATTGCAATAATTAATTGACTTATATTAAATTTTTTATTATAATTTTTATATACTAAATAAAAAATATACAAATGGAGTGAATATGTCTTGTCTTAATGGAGTTGCACAATATCAAAATAAATTATACAGCCTAGAGTCAGCTACATTTCAATATGATCATGGAAAGAATCCAATTCCAGAGTCTGTTAGCAAACAACTTCGTTCCTACATTGCGTCCTCTCATTTTGTGAGCGGTTTTGACGGCGGTGACCAAGGAATAGACTACCGTACTTACAGCCATAAGACTGAATTTCAGCCGAGTTCGCGCATGAGTAGGGTCGCTGCAAAAGTATTAAATGGACGGAACTGGTTGCGGGTAGCTCGACTGGCTGGATTGGTGGCCTTGGCTGCCCTAGCGCTGGCATTGCCGGTTGTAATTGCTCTGGGTGGAGGAGTAGGCGCTTCTATGGCTGTGATAATGTATAGTGCAAAGATTATTCCGATGTCTCTTGCGCCTGGACTGCTCACCATACTATCTCTGGCTATGCTGAGCAATGGTATGTTTGTAGTTGCGGGGTTTCTATCCGTTAACCCCTCTTTTAGGACGGTCCGCTGGGTAGCTGGCGACATGAGTCGAACAACAAACGCTCTTTTGAGAGCCGAAGACAATCGGGGTATAGGGACGCATACGGTGAGTTGTAAGCTGGAAGTTCGAGAGCTGAACCTTGATAATCTTGCCAATTCTAGAAATGAGGAGGGTCTGCTAGAGTGCCCAATATTGGCGGAGCCAATCCCCGAGGGTGCTGAAAATAGTCCAAAATATATCCTGGTATCGAACACTTTAGTAAACGGGGCGGCGTTGTTGGAGATGATAATCCGTCAGGAAAATCAACCAGAACGAAACCCTTATCACAATGGGTCCTGGGTGGAGAGGGACGTAGATACTTGGCCCGCCGTAGAAACCCAACTTCGTACTCTCTTTCATCTGCCACATTCCCTTGTGCCGGACTTGAACCGTTTGACGATGGAAGAATTTAGGTCATTTTACGACGATCATGCACTCGAAAGTTTCCCAGCGTTCGCACCTGCCACCTAGGCGCATCGTCTCCCACATTGTCTTTTTTCCATTTTCGCCCTATAACCAGGGCAAAGAGGAAAGACGCATGTGGGAACGTCGGTACAAGGATTATCCTGAGGATAGTACGTTTAAGAAGGAGTCTGTTGAGGCCGGAAAGGGCATCAATGGCTGCGAGATGAAGGAGAGCGTCGGGTGGGGTCTTACCCGCCAGCAGCGAAAGCCCTCTAGTGGATTTTTACGCGCCATATTCTCCCTTTTCTTTCGTATTGGCGGACGCTCATGAGGGATTTCTTTCGTGAGGGGTGCCACACCTGGGATCTCACCATCGATTACCATCGCTGCCCAAAATGCCACTCTATTAAAGAAAATAGAAAGCGCTACGAGCGCCGCCATGGAAAATGGCAGGTGGAGGTGGCGTGCAGCAAGTGCGATCATATCTATACAGTAACAAAAAACGAGCGGCAGACTTTTGGTCCGCTAACGGGGCGCTGATGTTTTCTACACAAGACGAAAAGGATTTGCAGCGTGAGGAGGAGATTGCAAGGAACTCCTTGG
>JBFIDQ010000197.1:0-6156 GCA_041603795.1 Chlamydiales bacterium | reverse complement strand
TGATCGTGTACTGTCTGGCGGCGCGGAAAGAACATCAACGACATAAAACGTTTGTGTAATTTCATCCTGACGGCCAATCAACACACCTCCTGTTTCGACATTCGGCCATCGGGACACCTCCTGTACAATCTTGGTAATAACCTCATCTGAAATATGGACTGACCACTTTTCACCGTTACCGCATTCTACAACCGTAAACGGTGGTACATCTACATGACGCCATGACACACCCAGTCCGCTCTCATCGAGAAGACCAACAAGGAGTTCTCCATTCTCTTCAGGTAATCCGTTCCGCTGTCTTGATAAAAGATACTCGGCAGACGCCGCACCAAACAGAGAAACTCTTCCATCAGACATACGCATGGTGGATGACCCGCATCCTTGTCCAATTGTTGTACGTTCCAGATCATGGTCCCCCGTTCCGAACAATATTTCCCGCAAAGACGCATCAGACTTGCAGTATGCATAAAAATACGAAAACAGATCACCCAGACCGGGATTACGGCGAGGCCCTTCTGTTGCAACAAGCCCCAGTTTTCCTCCACCATACAGGACGTTCTCTATCACGCGGCCACGCAGGCTATTACCGGCTGCGCATAATGCTGCTCGGACACGCAACGAAGCCGTCGTGTTAACGATGGCCCAGGTTCCTTTTGGCCAGGCGTCTTTTGACAGAGACCGCGTATTTATCACCTTTACAACATCATGAACCAGTGGAGTAGTTGTTTGTGAAAACCCGGCGACAGCATCGCTGAGAAGTCTCGCTTTCGCATCAAGAAAACGAAGTTGCATATCGCCAGACGGTGGAATAAGGGCATGCCGCGCAGCGTTATGCGGACTGATTGTGCTGTTATCTACAACCGACACCGGAGCGCGTCCGGCTCTTGCCAAATGGATCGCCAATTTAGAACCGAGACTACCGGCTCCAATAAGCATCCATGACAGGTGATTATCTTCATTACCCTGATCGTTCAGGCCAGACAGTCTTGCAAGCAACGTAGGTGAAATCTGGTCCCTAATCCCTGCGGGTTGCACTGGAGTTGCGTCACCATTTGGGAATGCCTCCCCGGCATTGAAGTCAATAAAGTACGCACATAGTTCTATGGGCGTTGTCTTTCCAATCAAATTTAAGGGGCGACGAACGCAGAAAACAATCGCCAGGTTGAAAGGGCCCGCCGGATCATAACCTGTAACACATGAACTGAGACGCGAAAGCCCGTCAGTAAACTCTCGTTCACATCCATAAAGGGATGCTCTGGCTTTCAATGATGCCAAGTCAATGACATCTTCTGGAGCATATTTTCCACAAATGACCGGCTCACCAGAGTGCTGTTTCCCTGGCCATAAAAGCAGCACCAGTCCCGTGCCCGCGAAGAGTTTTCCACTTACTCCTATCGGACCTTCCTGAAAAATATTTTTTGCAGATTCTCTGTTGAGCGGAATTTGCTTATCAATGATTTGCCCATAAAGTTCATCTGCACCTTCCGTTTTTTCGTTACGAAGGTACTGATACTGCAAGAAACGGTAACCACCACGTCTATCAACATACCTGTGAAGCACGTCTTCATCGGCAACGAGGTAATCGGGGATTTGATCGCGCCGTGTTGGCTCCCATCCCTGCTCTTCATTGATCAGGCGACCTTCGGCTGCATGGTCGAGCCATAGGACAGTCTGGTTGATAACACCACGAATTCCTTCCTGATGTATGAATTCGGACATCTTGCCGTCCTGAATACACGGAACAGGACGGCCATCTTGCGTGAGCCATGGCTGCATGTGCGCCAGGTCGCGGCTGAAATCAGGGCGCAGCGAAGGTTCTGGAGGGTCAAGGGGGAAACTCGAAGGGAAATCCAGGCACACTTCTTCAAATCGCTTCACGCCGTTGGGACTTTGGCCTACTGCTCTCCATGCATTCGGCAGCGGAACCTCAACTACCATATTTACCCGGACGGTTGTTTCACCATAGTCCGGTTCACCAATCTGCTGGACGGTAGGATGCGCCGAAATAACGGCGCAAGCCTGCCGGATTCCATTGAGATATTGTTTCGTAAAGGGTTCTGTCTCAGCCATGTCCCAACGGCTGACGACCAATAGCGCCAGTTCCCAAGATAGTGGACGAGGCCAAATGTCTCACCAAAGGCTTTGGCCCGTTTTTTGTCACCTCGATCTCAAGCACATCCGGATTGCTCTCGGACGGCAATTCACCGACACATTTGAATTCACCGGAGAAATCGTTGGCAATGTCCTCATATTCCCGCTTGGCACGGATACACGGCGGATCATTCTTGTCATCCTTGACGGGATTGCTACTGGCAATGAGAAGAGCGCCTGAGCGGCCTTGAGATAATGCCTCTCGCGCGGTCTGACAGACTTCGGCGTCCTCGCCCATATCACCCCAGCTATCGTAGGAGAGGCTGTGCCACGAACAATGATGGGGTGTTAACAACACATCGTAAGTCAGACAATCAGGATCATCTTCGTACTTGTTCCATAGCTTTTCCCAGATTGCCACTTCCGCATCGCCACTGGTCAGATAACGGCATTTGTCGGCGTATCCTTCTCCTGAAAGTGTAAACTGAAGGATCGTGCTGGACTTGTTTTTCGATAATTTTTCTTCCGCTTCCTCGTCTTCATCCTTTGGCAGCGGAGCAAGGAGATAGGCTGAAAACGAATCATCGTCAATGCCGTTCACACGGCTGAATGTCTCATCAACACGGATCAAAATATCTTCCAAACCCTCCGTGTTTCCGTTTTCGTCTTCTCCAAGGATCAGTATCCGATCGCCATCTGTGACGGCACTCCCAACAGCCTGGAATTTCCTAACTCTCCGCTTAGCCTCTGTATTAAATGCTTCAGCATCGTCACAACGCTTGACCTTACGCCGAAAAACCATCGGCGATGACCACATTTCTCTGATCAAGATTTTGTCGTCGTCTTTAGACCACTCATCAGGCGAGCCAAGATGGAAGTGATTCCGTAGTCCTGCACAATGATCCTGATCTGGATGGCTGAGCAAGAACCCATCAACATAGAGCCTGCCCTCGGCATCTCTCTTGAGGCGGTCTCGCAGTTTAGCTGCAACATCCGGTGTTTCATCATCCGGATCATCGGCAGCAGCGCGGATGTTGATATCGACGAGAATCGTTTTTCCCGATTCCGTCTCTATTAAGGTCATGTCCCCATTCCCGACGGGGAAGAAATTCAATTTTGCTTTCATAATCAATCCTCTACGCTGTGAATTGCATCTCCCCGTTTAAGAAATGCTTGTCAAAAGAGTGTCAGTTCGATAATCTGTCGTCTGTACAGCCTACGGCTAACAATGTTATCGTAAAACCATATACTATTGTTTTTACAATATTTAATTATCTAGTGTTGTCTAATTAGACAACATGCTATGACAGATTCATAGTTTCGTCAAGGGGAGTCTGAATGTCCTTTGGATATGCGTTGAAGCGGTTTCGTGAGGAACGTGGCCTGAGTGCCAGAGAACTGGGGAAACTGGCAGAAATTGATCACGCTTATATCTACCGCCTGGAGAAGGACGAAAAAACAGCCCCCTCGGAAAAGACGGTGGACTCTTTAGTACGAACACTGAAACTATCACCCCGTAGAGCCGAGCTTCTGCGGCTACTGGTGGGAAAAATCATCCACACCAGTCTGATCGACGTATTTATTGAAGATGAAGACCGATCTTTAGAACGCCTGGATCCCCTTGCCCTTATGAGTTTTCGCGGCAAACGCCCTGAAACACATGAGGAATGGCGAAAGAAGGACGATCAACTGAAAGAACTTCTGGAAGAAGAGGACTAGATGGACGAATTTGCCGTCATTCTGAAAGCAAGGCAATTTATTAGAGACGCTGGTATCAGCTCCATACCGGTTAACATCGAAAAATACGCAGCCGCCGCAAAGGCTAAAATTAAAGTCAGTTCTGATCTTGATGACGATGAATCAGGACAAACGTTTCCTTTAGCTGGAAAACACATCATCACCATTAACGGAAACCATAGAGAAGAGCGCCAGCGATTTACGGTTCTTCATGAGATCGCCCATATCGTTCTCGAACTGCCTTCGCAACACCACGGCACCAATATAACGACCTCGGACTTGGTGAGTTACCGCCGCCGCCCAAAAGAAGAAATTCTCTGTGACGTTTTTGCAGCCGAATGCCTACTGCCATTCGACCAGTTCAGAAAGGACGTAGAGGATGTAGATGTATCGCTGGACGAACTCAAAGAGCTGGCAAATCATTACCTGGCATCCATAACATCTACAGGGTCACGTTTTGCAGTGAACTGCAATATTCCTTGTGCGTTCGTTCTGATGGAACAGGGAAAGGTCCGCTATGTTTCTATATCCAAATACCTGCGAGAACGCAAGGGATGGATAGAATTGGGCGTGCCAGCACCTAAAGGAAGTGTTGCCGAGCGAATTTCAAGATGCGCATTCACCCTTCAGGACTACGATGAAATACCAGTAGACGTGTGGTTTACAAACGGTGTGAAAGGCTTTGATATTTTAGCCGAAGAAGCAATGCCCCTTCGCGAATGGGATCAATGCCTGTCACTCATCTGGTTTGACGATGACCTAGGGCCGACCGAGCAAAGCCGGAATCAATATCAAGATGATGACAACCCGTTACTGGAGGAACTCGACGGCGTTCTTCCCTGGCCATCGAAACGCCGTAAAAAATAGAAATTCGGCGCGAGCAACTCTGACTCAGATTTGAACATATTTACATAAAAGATTGCTGCGCGTTACCATGCTGACGAATTTTTTCGACAGCTTGCGCCGCGAGCCGGCTATCAACCCTCGCCCCATGGGTTCCATTATTCTTCGCTCTAAGATCTTCAACGCCAAGCTCTTCCGTCAATACATCCAACGAAGGACCTCTATAGCTGCACGGAAGATCCATTGCCTGAGCCCAGGGAATCTCTGCTTTCTGACTGCAAAACACACCTTGAATTGGCGGCATCGTTAAATCGTATCGGGCAACATGATCCAGCAGGATGGGCCAATCAAAACTGGCGTTGTGGATGACGATAAGTCGATCCTTGAAGTATTCGGAAATCTGGTTCCACTGAGATTCAAAGGTTTCGAATGCAGCGGCTTGCTCGTTCGTAATGCCATGTACGGCTTGTGCTTCTTCTGAAATTGCTCGCGTCGGCCGTATTTCAAACTCAATGGATTCAGTTGGTTCCCGACCCCTGACTACCGTTATACCCAGCGTAACAATATCGGGTAGACCACTTTCATCTGGTAGCCCCGTGGTCTCGGTATCAAGAACGATGTAATCATCCGGGAGTTGGGTGAAAGTCCATAGCAGTTCGTTATACATGGCCGCTATCTCCTGTTAATGGCTCCTGCCACTGCCATCCAGGGATTCAACTTCAACAATCGATCCCTGCTCATAGTGGTAACGCAGATAACGCCAGTGCACAGCGTCCGATAACGCCCTGGGACGCATCACACCATAACACTCACCCTGGACTCTAACGCTTTGGTAGTGAACGCCATAGCTTTTTACTTCACGTAACTTGTATCCGAGCTGCTGGGCATCACTATAGTCATCAGGGTGGTAGAGGGCATTCACGGTCAGTTGTCGTAGGTGATGCAATTGGGTGGAGCCCAGCTGAGAACGAATAACGCGCATGTCCTGCCTGGTTTGATCAATTCTGGATTCCCGGAGAAACCGTGCTCGGTGAAAGGAAGACTCGGCGATGGCTACCCACTCGTCGGCCGCGCAATAGTAGATGCCGAAATCTCGATTGAACCGGCCGCCCCGACCATCCACAGGTGGATGCGTAAAGGCAGCCATAATCCAGGACGCGCCATCGCCGTAGACTCGGTCTTCCGGGGGCACCAGCCGAATATCCCCAACTTCATCACGCAACCTGGGATTGGTCAGGGACTCTACTGTATAGAGCACCTCCCAATCCTCTGGGCTGGAAACACGTTCAAACAAGTCGATCTGGGGATAGCGAGAGAGAATGACCCGATACACCGGTTCATTCACCTCGCTAGTGGGCAGATCTGCGATATCGATTACCAGCCACCCCGCTCCGCATCGAGGAAGCCTCTTACCACGGCCAGGTCTACCACCTGACCAGCGAGTATCCGGTCCAGCGGCGCCGTGCCATTGAACAGCGGGTTGTC
>JBFIDQ010000196.1:0-6170 GCA_041603795.1 Chlamydiales bacterium | reverse complement strand
GATGACGATACGTGCCTAAAAATCTCACAATTACTAGAAATACCAGTAGAGCAAGTATTATTCGATCAAAAAGCAGAGTCAGCAAAAAACCCTGAAATGCGCAAAATATGGGCAAATCTCGCAAAGAAGGCCGTAGCCGCTAGCCCTATCATTCTGACAGTAGCGTTTTTGAAAATATCTAACCTTTTCAATGGGTTGGCTTTTATTTCTGCGCAACAATACATGTTATGTTTAATAGACAAAGCGGTAATTTTCCATAAAATGCGCGCTTGCTTTCCAATAAACCGAAAGGAATCAAGCACATGGAATGGCCTAAAAAGTTATTAGCAGAGGCAGGTATTGCAAATGAAAGGGATGCGAAGCGACACGGCATACCCCCACCCACCTACTATAGAATCAAAAAAGGCAGTATTAACAGGCACTTACTGCATACTCTCAATTTGAGAGCTGGACAGGTTAAGAAATGGCGAGGGATTAAGATTCGCGATGGATACCTGATACTGCCAGACAACACCGTGATACACGCGAACGAAATTCTGTCCATTCCTTACGGAAAAGAACTCGCCTACCAACAAGGCTATGAAAAGGGCCGCGCAAACAGTCAACTTAGTATATGGGGTCATCATAACCCCCCAGCCCATACAATTTCTGACGGTCCCGGTTGAACGGTGCTAGGGCGGTCAGCGGGAATACTCCCTTGCTGACTCGCCCTGGCACCTTGCCTATCGGCATCATCCGGGCGGGCATAATCAAAGATTCCATTTTTAACAATATTCAAACATAGCTGTTTATCTATCTGAACCTTCGTTCCCTGTTGTGTAATACACCGGCAATCATCCCGCGATTCCATATACCCGCACACCAACCGCGGATACGTTTTCGGCTCACGTAATTTGTCATAAATCGGCGCCGTTTGCGGCAATCCGTCAACTCTAGGTTTCTGAGCTTCCACCCACTCTTTTACCGTTGGTTCAGACCGACCACTAAAAGGCAACATGCTAGAACGCAGGGGCTCGAGTTCTTCCGTATATTCTGCAACTGGCTGCGCCCGTTCATCTGATTTGTCCATAAAAAAACTGACCAGCGAAAACAAAGCATAGCCGACAACCAGAACAGGAAGCACAAGCAGTGCGGCAGCTTTACCCAGTGGGAAACGCGCCTTCTGAGTATGTATTTCTGCCGAATGATAAGCACCAAAATACTTCTTATCGAGCTTGGTTTGCTTAACTATCGCCTCTTGCTTTTCATGATAATCATGAACGTTCTCTGCACACTTGTTATGCCATTCATAAATCTTGATTCGCTCCGTTCCAAAGTGCCTAACATGATGACGATGGAGGGACACAAGCCGCCGAGCGAAGGCGTTAATATTTCTAGGCTCCTGAGTAATCAGAACTAAATCGATTCCAAGGTGCCTATGGACGGCAAGCTTTTCTATGTACTCGGGTGGAGCTTCTTTTCTAGGGCCGGCTACCGGAAATATCTCTTGGCACTCATCGAGAACCACAACCGATCCTTTAGGCAACTCATACCATTTTTTAACTTGGGCCTCATCTATCTCAGCCCAGCCATCAAGCTTGCAATCTCGGATATTGTGGTAATAAACCGGCCGATCCTTGAACTGCTCATCCTCTGAAATGAACTTAATGGTATTGAGCGTTTTCCCAGCACCCGGAACCCCGGTAAATAAAAAAATCATGAGAACTTAAACCCCTTGAAGCCGCCTTTCAAAAGCTTGAGATTTAGCGCTACTGTCCACGATGCCAGAAGTATCCCAATGGCATCACCAACCCCAGCCATCAGCAAAACAGCGGATAAATCAGGCAACAAAGCGCCTAAATTTTGGTTTACTTGGGTTTCAACGTAATCAAGAAGCCAGGTTATGCCCACGATACTAAATGTGGCCACCCCAAAGGCGAGAAGCACCCGCAAAACGATATAGGGAACCAAGAACCGCGCAAGCGTCTGACCCAATCCCCCAATTGCTGCCCCAAGGGCTAAAGCTGGTAAAGCCATAGTAATTAACTCCCTACCGCCGAGCGAAGCACAATCACGCCGCCTGTTACGGAAGCGATCAACAAGATAATCGGCCTGATCATATCGGCCAGATCACAGAACCAGTTATAACCGATGCTGATAGTGCCGAACTGACCAAGATCAACGGACTGAGCTTGAGGGCATGTAGCTGTTTCCCCGGCTGGCTGTAGAAAATCCCCGAATTGCGTCTGCAAATCTATCTCACCACCAACATTTAATTGATTGAACCACTGGCCCTCTGTGACTTGACCAAGATCATCCATACCTTGGCTGGTAAAGTGTTCTACTGCCTCATCCGTTGCATTAGAAAGCGCTTCACGCTGCGCACACGCTTCATCCCATTCTAATTTATGGATAGCACACGTTATGGCGTCACCTTCGCACGTTGGAGCCGTAGAACAATCCCCTGCCCCATTAACCACACCTGTCTCACACGCATTAATCCATAGCTGCATATGGATAGCGGCAAGCTGTGCATCACCCTCACTAGATGGAGGACTGTCGCAGTTAGTCGCCTGACCTTTACCCTTCTCTGATTCGTTTTCTGTATCGTCGCCTTTTGCTGCATCACCACCTGAACCCCCACCATTAGGCGTTGGATCATCTTCGTTAGGTATTCCGTCACCGTCCGCATCTGGATCAGAGCCGTTAGGCGTACCGTCACCATCGATATCACCATCATTAGTATCTGGTATGCCGTCTCCGTCTGTGTCTTTCTTATCATTTACACCATCACCGTCTTGATCTGGATCTTCTGAGTTAGGCACTCCGTCACCGTCAATATCACTATC
Organism: Chlamydiales bacterium; assembly: GCA_041603795.1. Classification (GTDB taxonomy): domain Bacteria; phylum Chlamydiota; class Chlamydiia; order Chlamydiales; family JBFIDQ01; genus JBFIDQ01. Next base: position 3,342 of record JBFIDQ010000196.1, on the reverse strand, counting down.
TTTACTGTCTGGAATACCATCACCATCTGTATCAGGCTCGGTGCCACCGGCTTTACCGGGGAGAAAAATATTATTCATATCGCTGGTGTTCGTTGGCAGCTCCTCAGGACATTTAAGGTTATAGGCCTGCAATGATCCCTCTGTCTGAATTTTGTATTGCGTCTGCCCAGTTTCAAGCAATGTATAAACTGTCTGACTACCCATTACGCAGGAATTATGACAATCAAACTCAACCGTATTACCGGTGTAAATCTCTGTGCCTTCTGGCGGTAGCGTATAAGTATCTACCCGAACTTGCGTACCATAGGCTGACGCTAGAGATTGAGCGTCTGCAAAATCTGCCGCATCGCACTCTTGAGGCGCTGTAGATTCGCATTGCAATGTCTCAGGGTTCCAGTCTTCGTCTTCGCTCGGACATTTCAATTCACAAGAGCCGTCACCAGAAGCTGCCCACGCTGATTCACTTTGTGGTTGCTGTCCGCAAGGGTCGTCCTGTGCAAGGCTGCCGTTAGGCTTCCAATACTGCAGACGACTCTTACCACCGGAACAACTGGAAAAATCGCGACGGCAAACAGTTTGACCGCCAGAAACATCGGCGCCGTAAGAGTTTGAACACACTGCAGGATCATTAATTCGAGGCTGAAGATAACTTGTATCGGTATCACATGTACCGTGGCTATACCAAAAGCCGGCATGAGATAGGCCCGAAAAGAAAAGAAGTAGTACAAAAAGAAATGAGCGCATCATTGGAATAGAAGCCAATACGAGACAAGGACGATAAAGAGATAACAAAAGCCTTCTGACATAGCGCGAAACCAACCGGGAAAAAGAGAAAAAGCCCCCCGAAGGGGGCCGCAGATTAGGAAAAGATAGTTCCCTTGATCCACTTGATACCGACCGCGACCACGGCCAGACCCAGAAGCGCCACACCAACGTTAGTGATGGCTGTTTCGTTGCTAGAGATTTCGGCAACGATGTTGGTAGTATCTACCGCCGCTTGAGAAGCGGCAGCAGCCATTGAGGCACCAACAACAGCAACGGCGCGTTTTGCGTTTTTTGAGAATGTCATCGCGACAACTCCTTACAGTGATGGGCCAAGATTAGTGGCTGTCACACAGTTGCCCAGGCTGTGAGCCACAGGTTAAAACCGGCCAAAATTAATACCCCAGACAAACCGAACAACCTTATTGGTTGCCCAAGCCATGCCCCAAAGCATTAACGCAGCGGCCAGTATTTCATTAGCGTTTTCTAGCGTTACCTGATCAGACCAAGAAAGCATTGCAGACTCGGGTACCGCAACCCAGTTGCCGCCCTCACACTCTGGAGTGCCGCCGAGGCCCGTTCCCAGATTGCCGCCTTCACATTTAACGAAAAACGCCATAATGATTACTTAACTCCGATCAGTTGCGCGTCACCGGCTACAAACCAATCTACATAGGCTTTTTCCTTGTAGCTGCGAGCCTGCATAAAGACCTCAACCATAACCTCTCGGCCTTTGGCCTCGTTTAACCGCTTGTCAGCACCAACTTCAATCTGACGTTTAGTAAGCAGAAATTGATGATCCACTGTCTGACCATCAAGGCCACCAGTTTTAGGCGACTGCAAAACCAAATAATGTTTGGTGTAAACCTCGCCGGTTTTGCTGTTAACCTTATCGCGTTGAGCGACACCCAATAACTTACCTTTTGCAAATAGCGACATAGCTAGACCCCTTTGGGTATTGGTAGCCGGTCAGGATAACCAGCTTCATTAAAAAACTCGTAAAAGACCTGTTCCATCGTGTAGCCGAGGCCGGTATGGGCATAATTTAAGAGCTTGCCGTATTGGCGTTTTGCCCAGTAGCGCATTGTTGTGTAAGTAATACGCGCCTTTTCTCGCCCTGTTTTAATAACCGCCTGAATTTTGCTGATGAAAGATAAAGCCGGATATGAACCAGCGATAAAATCAGCAGGCGTGAGTAATATATCCAATGGAATTTCGCGATCCTTATTGCGAAGCTCCACCTCATACCGAACCCACGGAGACGACTTGTCACCCAGTTGCTTGCCTTTTTCGTAAGCCCGGAAAAGTTTTCCGTTTTCCCTTTTGCCAACATAGAAAGTACACCCCGCGCCAGTGCCTTTATCATCAATTTTGCGGCAAGCCGGAGGACGACCACGGGAAGTAAAAAAGCCTTCATCATACAGATGCTCAGCGTCATCAACGGTCATATCCCCCGAATGAAAATCACACGCTATATCAACGCGAGTCAAACGAACGTCAAAGCCCATACGTTGCAGTGTTGAAAGGCTTTTATGCGCCCTATCCCACGATTTAACCAGCGCGCAACCTTCGCCAGTCACCATGATTTGCAAACGTTCCTCGACGTACTCAATGCCAGAAGGTTTAAAAACCTTGTTGTTCCCACCAAATGAAACGAACCCGGCACCCTGTTCAAATTCAAAACGATGATCAAAACCATTACGGCCAGACTTCAAACCTTCTTGCAATTCAAAGACAGGCCCAAAAACATAATTTAAAAATCTCTGAAAACCAGCATGAAGGTCTTTATCAGTTTCGTTCCAACTGGCAATGGAGCTAGAAACAGCAAAAAAAGCAGATTTAGAGAAAGTCACGGAGAAAGTGTCTATGAGGATTTCCCCCGTTGGACTTTCACCCCGTATTACTGACGGGGTATCTAAAGCGTTCCGCTTTTCGTTCTGCATATTATTTTTCCTTTGTCAGCCCGAATATTTCGACTGGATAGAATCGACAGACTGCGCTAGTCGATCCGATCCAGCCGACGAATTAAAAACGCCCCCAGAGCGAGGGCAAGACCCAGACGGAATACCAGTAATTTCTTCGGAGGTAAGACGAGTGCAGAAACCACAGCGAGCATCTTCAAACAAATAATTTGTTTGTTTACCGCACTCATAACAACGAAAACGAAAAGTAATAGAACCCTGTTTCCGTTTTTCAAAATTGGCAACTTGCTTGTGATACCAAGCGATGTGACAAAGATGCTTAACCCACGCATGCACATGACTATCAAAACGCCCCGCTTGAGCGTCTTGAAAATCCTGATAATGCCAGTAGGGATACGCCATAGTTAACCGCACCTAAGTAGTTAGGCAGAGTTAATATTGATTTTTAAACGGTGTCAACCAATACTTAATGTTAACTAAGCATTAACCATTAGGCGGGGCTAACTAGTATGAAAAGTTATACTTGGATACAAAGAACAAAACAGAAGAAAGGCCTCACCAGCGACTATCAAGCTGCAAAGGCACTTGGACTAACACAGGCATCAATCAGCAACCACAAATCAGGGAAAAGCATATCTTTAGACGACGATACGTGCCT
>JBFIDQ010000195.1:0-6219 GCA_041603795.1 Chlamydiales bacterium | reverse complement strand
GTCGTTGGACATAGCGTTGGCTCCAGTTTGTTTTTGTTTGCCAAAACCAACATAACTGAAGATTCAATTGCTATGTCCTTTGTGTTTCCATGTTTACGTTTTTAGGCAGCATGATTTGCTACCCTATTTTGAACCATGCCAGAATTTGATTTAGAAGCGGAAGCGAGCGAAGGCGAATCCTTACGGGCTGTCGGTCTAAATACATATGACCCCGATTTTGATTAACAGAAAACCTGTATCATTCCGCCGGCAGCGAGGGCAATCGTAAGGTTGTCATCAAGTCGGAGCTTCAGTGACGCCAATTCGACGAGCGTTGCCGTCAATGCTCCGATTGTCAGAGCGAGCCACGGGAGTCCGGCCATCCACCAATAGGGGATGGCCACTAACATGCTTGTCGCAAAAAAGGCGCAGCTTCCTTCCGCGCTTTTATCCCAAATTGGATGTCTTCCATAGCGCCGCCCGACCAGGGCTGCAAATGTGTCACCTACAATCATCATGGCAAACGCGCACGACGCGATGGGTGCAGCAAATAGCTGCGAGACAAGAAGCGCCGAAAGAAGCATGTAGGTGGCCCCTGTAAAACTGCGCTGTTCGTGCTCACGCGTTAGCCGCTGAAACAACTTGCGATAGCGTTTTCTTCCCCAATTTGTATATCTACGTATGACCTCCAGCACTAGGCTGCCAAGAAGCAGAGTGCCAAAAAGTAGCAGCAGCTGATTTTTTGAAAGAAGAAGCATGGCCAATGCCATCCAAAGAGAGGTGAGATGGATTAGCTTGCGGTAGACTTCTTGTTCGTACGAGATCACGGATTCACCTGCTTTGTCATGAATTATGCCATGGATCCCATTTTTTTTTGATGGCACAAATCTCACTGTTTCCTGTATCTATATTTTTCTTAACAATGGGAAGTGACATGGGAACATTGGTTTCGTCGATTGGCAAGCTTACTTCAGGTCCGTCGCCACTACGCTTCATCGATCGTGGTTTTTTGCGGATGTGCTACGACACCGACTTGAAGATTTCACGCTGGGTGAAGGAGGTGTTGACGCCAGATATGGTGAATGTCAAAAGGGGAAGGGTTCGGGGGAGGATTCGAATTGACCCACTGCTTCCAGAGAGGGTGCAGCGGGAGAAAAGAGATTTCGCAGGGCTCGGAATTGTTCGAGGCCACGGACCAGCCCTGGCCAATTATCGCGCCAAGCCTTGCTTGGCAAGAAGGGTCAATGTCTACTCCCTGATGCTGCCTCAGAACGAGGTGATGAATTCTGGGGTATGGAGCGGCTTGGAGGAGCGCGCACGGAGTCATGCTCGGGTGAGCGAGAAGGTGCAGATTGTAACTGGACCACTCTTTATGGAGAGCATGGAAAAATATCAGCCGAATGACCTGCTGGTTCCAAGCCACCTTTTCAAGGTGATTGCAGCAACTCCTACTAAAGGAGACCCAATAGTAGAGAGTTACATCGTTCCCAATTGTAGTGTCGACCCCCATACACCTCTCACCGATTTTAAGGTAACCCTGAATAAGGTGGAGAAGCTTGTGGGTGAAAAGCTTCTAGGCGTGGAGGTACGTGCCTATGAGAGCAGCAGTGAGCTGGGCGGTGCAATTGTCCCTGTCTCGAGGGGGACAAAGCTCACAAAGATCAAAGGAAAGAACCTTTCCAGAGGCCACAAGACTTCGAAGAAGGGGCACAAGGGTGCGCGGGTCCATACCAAAAGGCTGTGGAGCGGATACGCCGGGCGCAAAGGCGGTCGCTAGGCAGTCCAGGCAAAGCGTCACGTAGAGGTGGTCATTACGCGCCACGGCCGCCTCAATTGCATGCTCAGCGACACCGATGTGTCCCGCATTGAGTTCGTCTGCTAGGACGTAGTTGACTCCCAAAGCTTCCGCTTTTTCGAAAAGGAGCTCTGTGTTGCTAACAGATTGGATTCCAATCACGGTGTAGTCAAACTTTACGCTAGCTGAGCGCGATGCTTCGGCGATTTGAAGAAAGGGCGTTCCTGAGTTGCCCCTTCCTTGTTCATCTAGGGGGCGTAGATCGAAGTGAGCGTCAAAATTAATGATCCCTAGATTCTTTTTGCCAATGTGACGGCGGATGCCCTGGTAGTGCCCCCACGATGTTTCATGTCCGCCGCCAATGACGACAGGTGACACTCCCTTGTTAAGGATCTGCTCCACAACGCAAGCGAGAGCCTCTTGAGCTCCTTCTAGATCATCATCATAACACGCAACATTCCCGAAATCGTATAAAGTGAGATCAGGATGCGGTCCGATTGGAACATTGGCCAGCGCCCCTTTGGCCACATCAGGACCGAAAGCAGCGCCCGTATGACCCAAATTGCGGCGTACTCCTTCGTCGCATGCAAAGCCAAGCACACCATATGTATTGTCATTGATTTCCAGGGGGGGATCTTCTATGAGATCGATGCAATGGGTGATCTCATGAAGGCGCATGGGGCTACTCCCGTCGACACGGCCTCTCCAAGTAAGCCGATTCGCTGGCTGGTAGTGTTTTTCCCAGTTGTCTAGGTGATTTGTTGTCATGACCATACCTCTTGTGGACGCATACTGCCCTGATAGTAAAGGATCTCTCGATAATCTGTCGTGGGAAAGAGTGCAAGCGATATTTTTTTACCCACTTCAACGGTGCCGCGATCGGTAAGTTGGAGCGCGGCAGCAGCTCGTGTGGTGATGCCTGCAAGAGTTTCTGCCATGGTGAGATGCTCTGCGGCCCCAAGGAGTGCAGCTTGGGTCAGAAGATCACCTTGTGGAGCTGAGCCTGGATTCCAATCCGATGCGATCGCGAGCGGCAGCCCAGCATCCAGAGCGGCGCGCGCCGGAGCAAAGGGGAGTCCGAGTCCAAGTGATGCTCCGGGAAGCACCACAGGGATCACACCAGCAGCTTTTAAGGCGGCGAGGTCCTCCGGACCCGACGCTTCCAGGTGTTCAGCGGAGAGAGCTCCCATTTCAGCAGCAAGGCGCGCGCCGCCTGGTGAAAATTGATCCGCGTGAATCGTCAAAGTGAAGCCCAGAGCCTTAGCCTGTTCAAGGTAGGGTCGAGCAACATCGACGCTGAACGCGTTTTCCTCCACAAAGATATCAACCCGATTTGCAAGGTGTTCCTTTTTTACAATAGGAAGAAGCTTCTCCAGCACCTCTGCAAGATAAGCTTCTGGTGATGCTGCTTCTGGTGGCGGAATATGTGCCGCAAGGCACGTAGGGATGAGGTCCACTGGCCCAGAAGCCGCGGCAATGGCTCGCAGCATTTTGAGCTCGTCTTCCACGGTAAGGCCATAGCCGCTTTTGACCTCTGCAGTGGCAACTCCGCCCATGTAAAGTTGTTTTACATGCTTTTCGACAACCTTTTGTAGCTCGTCTTGGGTGGCCGCTCGGGTTTGACGGACCGTATCCATGATCCCTCCGCCAGCAGCCGCGATTTCCTGATACGTCGCACCTGAAAGCCGGCGGGCGTAATCGGCTGCACGCGATCCTCCCCAGCAGATGTGGGTATGGCAGTCGATAAAAGCCGGCAGTGCCACGCACGGCTGCGAGGGGGTACGCTCTTTTGCTGCTCCTCGCATCTCACTCCAGACGCCAACTTGTTGGATGAGGCCATTCTCTACGAGAACAGCGCCGTCGGAGATGATCTCAAGGGACTCATCGGCGATAGGCCCTTCCGTAGGCAGATTTCTGAGAGTGACGAGCTGGGAAAAGGGTCCGAGGAGTGTAGCGTTCATCGTTGGAGTCCATGCCGCTCAGCGCAAGCAATCGCCTCCGGGTACCCCGCATCGGCGTGTCGCAGAACTCCAAGTGCGGGATCCGCGTGCAGCACGCGTCGGAGGCAGCGCTCTGTGCGTTCGGTTCCGTCAGCACAGATGACCATTCCCGCGTGCTGCGAAAATCCCATGCCGACGCCTCCGCCGTGGTGAAAGGAAACCCAGGTGGCGCCACCGGCCGTATTCGCCATGAGGTTGAGAAGGGGCCAATCGCTGATGGCATCGGAACCGTCGAGCATTCCCTCAGTCTCTCGATAGGGACTCGCCACAGATCCGCAGTCAAGATGGTCGCGTCCGATTACAATTGGAGCACTCACCTTGCCGGTTTTTACGAGGTCGTTAAAGAGCAGGCCTGCCTTAAGGCGTTCGCCGAGTCCGAGCCAGCAGATGCGGGCGGGGAGTCCCTGAAAGGCGACTTTGCTCTGCGCCTCCTTCAGCCAGTGGTGGAGGTGGGTGTCCTCTGGAAAGGCTTCCATCAGAGCACGATCCGTCGTGTAGATGTCCTCAGGGTCGCCGGAGAGGGCTACCCAGCGGAACGGACCTTTACCCTCGCAGAATAGAGGCCGGATGTACTCGGGAACGAATCCTGGGATATCAAAAGCGTTTTCTTCTCCGCCTTCTCTAGCAAAGTTACGCAGATTGTTGCCATAATCGAACGTAATCGCTCCGCGCTTTTGCATGGCGAGCATTTGTCTAACGTGATGAGCCATGCTTTTTAGGGAGCGCTCTTTGTATTGAGTGGGATCACTTTGTCGTAGTACCGCTGCGCTTTCAACGGTAAAGCCGGAGGGAATATAGCCGTGGAGCGGGTCGTGTGCCGACGTCTGATCGGTCAGGACATCGGGAATTACGCCATCACGAAGCAGGTGCTCTAGAGTATTTCCGATGTCACCAACGAGGCCTATGGAGAGCGCTTCACCGGCTTCTCGTGCCTCAAGCGCCCACGATTTGGCCTGCTCGTAGTCGGCTGTCATCTTGTCACAGTAACGCGTGGCGATGCGCTTCTCGATTCGAGAGGGGTCGATGTCGACTCCTAGGCAGACGCCGCCATTTAAGGTGACTGCTAGAGGCTGGGCACCTCCCATGCCTCCCAATCCGCCGGTGACGACGAGTTTGCCAGTGAGTGTTCCGCTGAAGTGCTTACGAGCCAGTGCTGCAAGCGTCTCGTAGGTTCCTTGCAAAATGCCCTGCGATCCGATGTAGATCCAGCTGCCGGCGGTCATCTGACCATACATGATGAGCCCGCGTTCCTTAAGTGCTTCAAACTCTTCCCAATTAGCCCAAGCTGGTACGAGGTTGCTGTTGGCAATGAGTACCCTAGGTGCTTCTTCGTGAGTAGCAAGAACACCTACTGGTTTTCCAGACTGAATCAATAGGCTTTCATGAGGCTCCATTTGGAGAAGCAGTTCAACAATGCGCTGTGCCGCTTCCGGATTCCGAGCTGCCTGCCCTGTTCCTCCGTAGACGACAAGCTGGCTCGGATCCTCAGCAACATCAGGATGTAAGTTGTTGAGAAATAGGCGTAGAGGTGCCTCCGTCTGCCAGCACTTGGCATGAAGCTGGGATCCAGTTGGAGCCTTGTAATGTGGATGGTTGACGAGTTCTGCGAGTGTCATAAATTACCCCTTAGACCGGGCCATTTCACCATAAAGCCAGATTGTACGCAATAATAGAGCGCCTAGTTCGTAGGCTGATTGGTTACTTTTGGGATCAAGACTTACAACATAAAATGCTGTGGTTGAAGGGGGTTCTGTTTAAGCTTGAACTCCTCTCCTAAGTAAAAATGGAGGGTGTCCGATTTCTAACCTTGACGGATTTTGTAATAGAATAAGGATATTTTTACCATGAATCGGATCACACGCAAATGCTTACCCATTATCACTACTGCCGCTCTTTTCGCTAGCGTAGGCGTAGCTGCAGATAGTAAAAAAACTGTGGATTGGAGCGGTACGTGGCTCGAAAGGGTGAGGGAAGTGCCTAGTGCTAAAGAAAAACCTGATCCTAAGTCGGAAAATTTAGACGACAAGAAGAAGTCTGACGAGAAACTAGCGAAAGAGGAAGAGAAGCGCGCCCAAGACGAAAAGGAGGCAGCGGAGAAGCTAGCGAAGGAAGAGGATCAGCGCAAGCAGGACGACAAGAAGGAAGCGGATGAGAAGCTAGCGAAAGAGGAAGAGAAGGGCACCGAAGACGAGAAGAAGGCGGCGGAGAAGCTAGCGAAGGAAGAGGATCAGGGCAAGCAAGACGACAAGAAGGAAGCGGATGAGAAACTAGCGAAAGAGGAAGAGAAGCGCGCCCAAGACGAGAAGAAGGCAGCGGAGAAGCTAGCGAAGGAAGAGGATCAGCGCAAGCAGGACGACAAGAAGGAAGCGGATGAGAAGCTAGCGAAAGAGGAAGAGAAGGGCACCGAAGACGAGAAGAAGGCGGCGGAGAAGCTAGCGAAGGAAG
>JBFIDQ010000194.1:0-6231 GCA_041603795.1 Chlamydiales bacterium | reverse complement strand
CGGGGAGGTCGCAGAGTCGCGCAGAGGGAGCTTCACCGCTATCCACAATCTCCTACATTTGGAAATTAAAACCCATGAAAAGTCTGTCGATAGATTGTGGATAGCGGTGAAGCTCCCTCTGCGCGACTCTGCGACCTCCCCGCCTCTGCGTTATAATTATTATAAACCGCTGATTCTTAATGACTTACGTTCGTTTCAGGATAGCGATTCAAGCCGCCCCACCAGAAGATAAATAATGGTGACGATACGATTATTCTGTCAAATTCCACTCACGACCCGTAGTGGCCGCTTGCGCTTGGCCATCATGACCACCATCAGCATCGTACCCATGAGCAGGTAGGTTCCTGGCTCTGGGATATTGACTGCATTGGGCACGTAAATCTGACCAAACCCGCTGCTGTCGAGCATCGAGTTGAACGCATACGCGCCATTTTGGCCGGTTGCAAAGAAATCACCCATCATAGGCTGAAGGTAACTTTGGAACTCTAAGTAGAGGTGAGCCAGGCCGCTATTGAGTCCGAACTCTAGCCCGTAAAGATTGCCAAGGCTACCGTAACTATTCAGATCGAAGTTGTTGAGATCTAGGTTGAGTGTGCTGGCGTTGGTGATGACCTGCATGTCTTTGATGATGTCCGCTACGCCAGCGGTCTGATCGCCGATTCCAATGGTGAACGCGCTAATGTCTTCCCCTAGATACCACTCTGCACGGTTAGTTATCCAATAGGAGTACGTATAGACTCCAGCCGACTCGGTAACGTTCGAATCGATGCGGAATCCGCCGGAGCCATCCGACCAGCCTGCAGCACCAACGGCGGTTCCGTCAGCTGTGGTCAAAATCTCAGGAGCTCCATGAAGAGCTGTGAAGCTCGAAAGCGTAAGGACTAAAGCGACGAATAGCTTGTGCATAATGGACTACCCTATAGCGGTTCACCCTCAGGTATACGAAATGACGGAGCCGCCTGCAACAAAAAAATGTTGCTAGACGAAGAGAATCTCGCCAGCGTGGAAGGTCTTGACCTCGCCACTTGCAAGCTCAAGAAGGAGGGCGCCCTCTTCCGTAATCCCAACCTGCTTCCCCTTCCAGACAGTCCGCCCGTCGGAAAAAGAAATTTGCGCTGTCGGTGGCTGCACAAGCTCCCGAAAGCGGGACAAAAATGGAGCAAACCCGTCGCGTAAAAACGGCGCGAGGCGATTTGAAAAACGAGCCGCTAGCAGATCAATGACTTGCTCAACATAAAACGAATCGCTAGCTTCTACTCGAAGGGAGGTCGCTGGACGATCAATCGAGTCGCATCGCTCCTTTGACATATTGACGTTGATACCAATTCCAACCACCACGGCAACGCCGTGTTCGCAATGCGTCGTTTCCGCCAGAATCCCGGCAACTTTCTTCTCACTCAGAAGCACATCATTGGGCCACTTGAGACGGGGTTTAAAACCGAGCCCTTCTAGTACCTCTACCGCACTCATCGCAAGAACCTGAGGAACGTGTCCAACACCATCCCAAAGCTTGTCGCGAAAAAAGACGAACGTGGCATAGACGTTTTCACCTCGTGGGGAAACCCAGGAGCGGTCGAATCGACCGCGACCGGCACTCTGTCCCTTTGCGACCACCAAAGAAAGCTTGTCCGCCTCCAGTTCGCTCGCATGCTCCATCGCCCAACTGTTCGTTGAATCAATCTCGTCAAATTCTATACGGCTAATTTCCATGCCAGTAACTATACCACGATCGGCGCTTCAACGTGCAAAAATCGACCTGGCTGACGTATCATTAACCTATGTGGAGCTCCCGAATCATTAGACAAATCGACCTGCGGGTAATTGCTGTTATTTTGGCTCTTATGGCGATCTCTCTTACCGTAATTTCATCCTACACAGGCGATGAGGGGTTTCTCACACCCCTCACCGTTAAGCAGATCCAGTGGTTCGTGATTGGTGGCGGGGTATATGCGGCTGCTGCGTTACTTGACTACAACAAGTTGCGAGAGTGGACATGGATTCTCTACGGTCTGATGATCGTAGCTCTGGTCGGACTATTTTTTACGGGGGCCATCGCACGTGTCCACCGGTGGTACCGCATTCCAATACTAGGCATGAGCTTTCAACCGTCGGAATTCGCTAAGCTTGTCGTGGTCATCGCCCTCGCTTGGTTTCTGGAGAGGCGGCGCGGACAGGAGCAGCAATTAAGCACGGCTCTCCTAGGCGGAGTCATAGTAGGGGTCCCGTTTCTTCTGATTTTAAAGCAGCCTGACCTCGGCTCGGCACTCGTTCTCTGGCCCGTTACCCTGGTGATGTTCTATTTTGGTGGACTCCACCCGACACTCCTTCGCATCATGACCGCAATTTCTCTGTTATTTCTTACGCTCGTCCTGCTCTTTATGACGGGAGCGATTGATCACGACGCAGCAAGGCCCTACGCAACGCGATTCATAAAGGAGTACCAGTACGACCGCCTTGACCCCTCCACACACCACCAGAAAGCCTCCCAAATGGCGATCGCTGTGGGGGGATTTACCGGCCGCGGCTGGCGTCAGGGGGAGTACTCACATGGTGGGTGGCTGCCAAAGCCGGAAACCGATTCGGTCTTTTCCTCATTTGGAGAGGAATTTGGCTTTCTCGGACTCTCCCTCCTCATGGCCCTTTTTTATGCCCTCATTGCATTCAGCTTTCAAGTCACAAGCGTCGCAAAGGATCACTTCGGGCGCCTGCTTGCTGCCGGAGTTGCGGTCTATCTAGCGATGCATATATTGGTAAACATTGGGATGATGGTTGGACTGCTACCTATCACGGGAGTGCCCCTGGTACTCGTCACCTATGGCGGCTCATCAGTGCTGTTTACTATGGCCGCTCTTGGAATCCTACAAAGTATTTATAGCCGGAGATTCATGTTTTGAGTGAACAAATGGAACACCTTTTTCTTATTTCACCTGGCAATTGGCTAGGCGAAGGAACCGTTCGCTTTTCGGAATCCGAGGAAGTCCTAAAGTTCTACTCCCGTTGGGCCGTGGCCCACGGAGAGGATTCCATCGAGTGCACGCAAACAGTCGAGATGGAAGGCGGCGGTGATCACGTAACGAATCACCTCAGTCTTACCGATGTAGACCAGCGCCAATTTCATATCGACCTTGAAAACGCCATGCTTGGTGAACTCGAGGGGAAAGGTCTAATCGACGAACGTACGCTCGCCTGGGAATTTAGGGATACGGATCATGGATTCGAAGGGTATGAGATCTATGAGCGGCAAGAGGACGATCGCTATCACCTAAAGGCGGAGTACGTCTCTAGCGATGGCACTCGTACCTATATCGAAGGAAAACTATGGCAGGAGGTTGGCGAATGAAGAAGCTACTGCCCCTTCTTCTTCTTTTTACCGCATGCACCTTTCGCCCTATGTTGGGCCGTTTTGATTACGAAGGCGTAGAGCGGGGCACTAGCATAGCCACAGTTCTAGAGAGCTATGGAGAGCCCGATGATATTCGCTTTAACGGCGATGCAACGGAAGAATATGTGTATATAGAGAGAATTCAGGTTTCTCCGCGCATAACGGAGCACGTATCATACATCTTTAAGGTGGAAGAAGGTGCCATTGTCGACAAGGAAATTGAGCGCGATGAGGCACTCCCTGTGATCCGTTTCCTGCGTAGATAGTAAGCAAGTGCGGGACAGGTTATTAGCCTGCCCCGCATCGGGCACTACGCGCGGATCTTAATGTCCACACCAGCCGGAAGCGATAGCCCCTTCAAGGCATCAATTGTCTGAGCCGAAGGATTCAAGATATCAATCAAACGCTTGTGCGTCCGGATCTCAAACTGCTCGCGTGACTTCCTGTTGACATGTGGCGAACGCAAGACCGTGTAGATCTCACGACGGGTCGGCAGGGGAATAGGTCCCGCAATCGCCGCGCCCGTGCGCTTCGCTGTTTCCACAATGTCCTGCGTCGACAGGTCGAGGAGGCGCTGATCGTATCCCTTGATGCGGATACGGATCTTGTTGTGCCTACTGCTACCTGCCGAAGGCTTAGGAGCTTCCGTTGAGGCCGCTTTTTTCACTGCAGGGGCTTTTTTAGCAGCAGGAGCTGCCTTTTTTGCCGCTACAGCTTTTTTAGCTGGCGCCTTCTTAGCAGGGCTCTCAGCGGCCTCTGCCTTTTTTTCTTCTTCTTTCGGCTTATCTTCTGCCATGAGATTCCTCTTATTTACCTTCTACAATTGTTTTCTGCACCGACGCAGGAACCGGTTCAAAGTGACTCGGCTCCATGCTGAAGGTTGCGCGACCTGAGCTCATACTGCGAAGATCGGTCGCAAAACCGAACATGTTCGCCAGAGGCACTGTCGAGTGAATCGTCTGAGAGCCACGTTGTGACTCCTGACCCAAGATCATGCCGCGGCGACGGTTGAGGTCGCCAATGCAATCACCAACAGCCGTCTCAGGCGACGTAACGTCCACCTTCATGATCGGCTCAAGCAAAACAGGATCAGCTTGCTTGAGGGCCTCTTTGGCCGCCATGCTACCACAGATCTTGAACGCCATCTCGTTGGAGTCAACTTCATGGAACGAACCGAAAACGATTCGTACAATCACGTCAATCGTCTCGTAACCCGCAAGCACTCCATTTGTGAGTGCCTCGGTGACCCCTTTGATCGTCGAAGGGATGTATTCCTTAGGAATGACACCGCCAACAATTTTCGAAGTGACCTCAATCCCTTTGCCGCGCTCGTTTGGCTCCATTTCGAGCTCAACGTGTGCATACTGACCACGACCACCCGTCTGCTTGACATACTTTGTCTTAGCAACAGACGCCTTGCGGATCGTTTCCTTGTACGCCACCTGAGGCTTACCAACGTTAGCATCCACGCTGAATTCACGAACCATCCGATCACGCAAGATATCAAGGTGAAGCTCACCCATCCCGCTAATAATCGTTTGTCCCGTTTCCTCATCAGTCGAAACACGGAAAGTAGGGTCTTCTTCCGAAAGAGCACTTAGTGCCTGCGCAAGTTTTTCCCGTTCCGCTTTCGACTTAGGTTCAATCGCCATCGAGATGACCGGCTCAGGAAACTCCATCTTTTCCAAGATGAGCGGATTATCCGCAGCACAAAGCGTGTCGCCAGTGCTTGTGTTCTTAAGACCAATAACCGCAGCGATATCTCCTGTGAAGAACTCCTCACGCTCTTTTCGCGTGTTCGAGTGCATTTCGAGTAGACGCGACACGCGCTCTTTCTTACCCTTCGTCGTGTTTATCAACTGCATTCCCTTCAAGAGAGTGCCTGAGTAAACGCGAATAAAGGTGAGGCGGCCGACATAAGGGTCCGTTGCAACCTTAAAGGCAAGTGCAGCTAGTGGAGCGTCGTCACGGGGCTCAAGCGAAAGCTCTTCTTCAAGATTGTCCGCATTGAAACCTTTGATGGCTCCACGATCAATCGGAGATGGCATCCAATTGATGACCGCGTCAAGCAGCTGCTGCACACCCTTGTTCTTGAACGCAGAACCGCAAAGAACAGGGTTGAACTTGTTTTCACAAACACCCTTACGGATGATCGCATTGATTTCTGCCGGCGTAAGAGAGTCGGGATCTTCAAGGACCTTCATCATGAAGTCCTCGTTCTCATCGTCAATCGTCGCTAGCTCGTCGAGGAGCTCAGCGCGCATCTCTTTACACTTCTCGAGAAGGTTTGCTGGAATCTCTTCCTCGTCCCACTTTGCGCCGAGTGTCTCGTCATGGAAGACGTATGCTTTCATTGTGACAAGGTCACACATTCCAGCAAATTCACCTTCTGCTCCGATCGGACAATGAACAGGGATCGCGTTAGCGCCGAGCTTTTCACGCATGGTGTTAACCGCGTCGAAGAAATCAGCACCTGTACGGTCCATTTTGTTTACAAAAGCAATCCGTGGTACGCCGTAGCGGTCGGCTTGACGCCAAACTGTCTCAGACTGCGGCTCAACGCCGGAAACGCTGCAGAAGACTGCTACCGCTCCGTCGAGAACGCGCAGGGAGCGCTCCACTTCGACGGTAAAGTCGACGTGTCCCGGTGTATCAATGATGTTGATCTTTTGATCTTTCCAATAGACCGTTGTCGCAGCAGAAGTGATCGTAATGCCACGTTCCTGCTCTTGCTCCATCCAGTCCATTGTTGCCGCACCATCGTGAACTTCACCAATTTGGTGAACGACGCCGCAGTAATAGAGGATTCGCTCCGTCGTCGTAGTTTTACCCGCGTCGATGTGCGCCAT
>JBFIDQ010000193.1:0-6232 GCA_041603795.1 Chlamydiales bacterium | reverse complement strand
GTAGTAGACTCCAGAAAGGTGTGATCCTGGATGATTGTGCGTGCGGTTGTAGTCACCTCGCTCATTGACATTTGCCCATGCATCGTAGGAGATGGCTCCGCCCCAGGTTTGGCCCTTGTTGCTCACTGCGGAGATCTGTCGCGTGAGTGAGTCCACGAGTTCCCTTAGCGTGGCAATTTCTTTGCCTTCCCATTGGAAGAGGTCGCATTCAGAGTGCCAGCCACCCAAATTACTCCGCTTGGCTCCGTTCCCTTCACCGCGCTTTGCCAGAATGATGCGTCGAAGTCCTTCATTGAGTGATTCCGAATTCCCTACGTCGGTACTCAGAATGGGAGTGGGGTAGGCAAAAAGAACGTCTCTCGTCAGGTCAATTTTTATTCCTTGTGCGGGCGTTGCGCTGGTCATGAATTTCCTTTGTTTCGGTATACCGTGCCTGCGCGTCGTCATTTATTGGTAGGTGATAAAAATTCCTTTGGTGGTATATAGGGGACATGAAAAAGAAAAAACGCACGGCCTGGGATAGGCTTGCAGAGACCTCGCTCGTTCCTTGTTCGGGCGAGTGTGCGAGCCTAACTACGATCGTCCCAACGCAGAATTGTGCGCATAGCATTAGTCTGACCCTTGACTCGATTGCAAGCCAAAAGTATCCCAATCTGGAGATCATTGTTCTCGATGCGGGATCGAGTGATCGCACTCTGGATATTGTAAAGGGGTATGCCGATCGTGGCGTGCGACTGATCTCTGTTACGGACTACAACGTGTACGAGATGTTCAACAGGGGCGCGTCTTTTGCAACGGGACGCTACATCAATTTCCTGTTTCCAGGCGATTTCTATATTTCGCCGGATACTCTTAATGTTGTTGGTAATCTAGCGCTTGCTCATAAGAATCCCGATTTTATCTACGGCGCTTGTCTGCTGCGCGACGCGAATCGTGATCCTCGAATTCTTTTTCGTCCATTTGACCTCAATTCTCTGAAACGGGGGCGTCAACCGACAAGTTTGCAGTCGTGTTGGTGGCGTACGGACACGTTTGCCTCCCTAGGAAAGTTTGGGACCCATTTTAAGTTGCGTGGCGGATTCGATCTCATGTGTCGGTTCCGTCTTGTCGAAGGATTGGAGGTTGCGTCGACGCCGTACGTCCTAACGGATTACGATCGTCGTGCGCTGACCCACCGCATGATCATGCTGCATTTTTTAGAGACCCTTCCTGTGCTGATACGCACATTCGGTGTGCATGTCGCCTGTAGGTGGTGGCTTCAGCAGAAGGATCTTGTCCGCAGCTTCCGTCTCTGGGTCCACGGCGTTCGCATCGCCTTTTTTGGACGTTAAACGCTTGCTTGATTGGTTTTTGTTGCCTTTTCGACGGCCTGATCGAAGGTAATTGCCCCCTGCGCCACGGCGTTTACCGCATTGAGGAAGTTGTCCGATAGCACTTTTAGTGCTGTGAGGTAGGCGCGGACAAGTTCTGGGTCAAATTTTTTGCTGAGGCATGGAATGACTGAGCGGTAGAAAACGGTCTGCGAGGTCTCATCAATTCCAAATCCTGGCAGATCGACTTCCTTATTGATCAAGTGAAGCAGGCGCGCCGTATCGGCCACCGTTTCCTTGGTGAAGCCCACAGGTAGGAACGTCACAATTTGGAGTACTGGCCCTTCAGCAATACGAAAGAACATAGGAAATTCGCGTTCGCTGCTCTTATAGGTCACAGCAATCTGCTGCGATTCCTCCTGAAATTCTGGCGCAAACCCTTCTTTTTTTAGGAGTTGAATCAGTTGATTCGATGTGAGAGGAATCATAATACCCTTAATCTTTTTGTTTATTTTTTTGTCGGCTCTGTCAGTGGTGTGGAGCGCCGTGGACGTGATTTTAAGTTGAGCTTTTGGGCGATACCCTTCACATCAACACCTTCAAGCTCGATCGCTCCACCAGCGTTCTCGCTTTCGATCTCCGTTAGGAGCTCCTCACGATAGATTGGTGTGTCGCGATCCGCTTCAAATCCAAGAGAGACCATGCCCCCTTGCACCTTCAGAACCGTGATGGTGATCTTCTTGCGGTTGCCGATCACGATTTTCTGTTCAGACTTCCTTGTCAGTACTAGCATAGGATGTTGTCTCTCGCATTTCGTTTCTTGTCTCGTGCAAACTGAATCTCATTTAAACTTAACGACTCATTTCAAGCAAGGGGATTAGTAGTCCACACCCGGTGTCCACTCCTGCCCTTTCTGACGTGTCAGGTCGCGATTATTCGTCGCAGGAATTACATTAACTTCTCCCTCGTCCGGCATCCGATAGAGGCAAGAGTTGGTGAGGATCAGTAAGGTTAAGGCAATAAGTATTCTACTCATGATTCGAGTCTCCAAAGGGGGCAGAATATCACAATTGTCATTTTGGTGCCATATCCACGAGGAGCTGATGGGCGAGATTAAGGTACTCCGTGAAGGCTTCTTGGAAGATCAAGGGGAAGTAAGCAAGGGAGGCGATAATGCCGTAGTAGCCAATGAAAATTTTTAAAGGGAATCCAACCATGAAGATGTTCATTTCCGGCATGACCCGTGCCATGAAGCCGAGAGCGAAGGTTACCAAAAATAAAACCAGGTAGGGGATGGCGGAGTACTGCAGGGCGTAGTGAAAGAAGCGAGAGGAGCCGTGGGTGACGTGCTGCAGGAGCTCGGGACTCATCTGATAGTTCGCGATGGGGACGAGCGAAAAGCTCTCAGCAATAACATAAATAAAGTGGTGGTGGAGGTCGAGTGAGAGTACCACAAGGCTAATGGTGATGGTAAAAAACTGCGCAATAATGGATTGCGAGGTGCCAGAAAGAGGGTCGATAAGCTCGGCCATGGACAGCCCCACCATTACACCAACGAGCTGTCCGGCAAGAAAGAGCGCCTCAAAAAGTAGAACGAAGGCGAATCCAACGAGGAATCCGGTGATCATTTCTTTGCCAAGGTGGATGAGAAAGAGGACAATTGAAAACCCTTTATCAGGTGGGATGTAGGGGAGACCAAAGCGCGCGTTTTCGCCAAAGTAGTCGGGATAAATAACCATCCCGATCAAAGCCGTCAGAAAGACCACAAGGGCAGCCTTGGTGGCAGGGGTGATGTTCCGGTTGGAGAGCAGGGGGGCGATGAGAAAGAGTCCGGTGACCCGCGCCATGATATAAAAAACGAACATCAGCTGATCGGTCGTCTCAATAAACGGGAGTCGTATTTCTGCAAGCATCACATTGCGTACGTGCTAGTCGTAATAAGCGCATCCCATTGGTTCACCAGGATATTGAGTGTGTACTTGGTGAGGATCTTGAGGATCCAGGGAAAAAATATGCCGAGCACGGCCGCGAAAATAAGAATTTTCGGTACGAAGGTGAGGGTCATTTCGTTAATTTGCGTAACGGACTGAAATAGGGAGATGCCGAAGCCTACAATCATGGCGATGATAAGCAGCGGAGCGCTCACTTGCAGAGCTACGTAGAGGGCTTGTCTGACGATGTCAGTGATCGTATCCGGCGTCATCCTAGCCCACCCCCTGGAATCCGTGAATCATCTGTTGGATGACGAGTCGCCATCCATCGATAATGATGAACAAAAGAAGTTTGAAAGGCATGGAGATCATGACCGGTGGCAACATCATCATACCCATGGACATGAGAATGGAGGCGATGACCATGTCAATGACAAGAAAGGGCATGAAAATAAGGAACCCCATCATAAATGCCATGCGGAGCTCGGATAGAACAAAGGATGGAACAAGAGCGAACCAGGGGATTGCATCGAGATCGACTGCGTTCCCCAATTCATCATTCATTTCTGTGATTTCTAAAACAGGTAGCTCGATCTTTCCAACTTCCAGAAAGAGTTGCAAATCCTTCTCTCGTGTGTGTCTGAGCATAAACTGGCGCATGGGACGCCACATGTTTTCCATGAGAAGCGAGTCTTCGCTTTTCATGCCAAGCTTGACCTCAGCGGACTCCCTAAACGTGCCGTCAAAGTAGGGAGCAAGGGCCTTCTCCTGTACCTCCTCGATAACGGGATGCATGATGAATCCGGTGAGAATAAGAGAGAGTCCGATGACAATCTGATTGGAGGGCACCTGCTGCGTAGCAAGCGCCTGGCGGAGGAAGTGGAAGACGATGGTGATGCGCGTAAAACTCGTCATCATCACGAGCACAAAGGGAATAAGGGTCAGAGCGGAGAGAAGTCCGACAATGCGCAACTGTTGGTGCAAATTGAGAAAGGAGGCGTCGAGGAAAGGAGTGCCCGGTGACAGGGAGATTCCGGCGTCCTCGGCAAGGAGAACGGTGGGAATGAGAAGGATCGGTAGGAATTTATACCATCTCATGGGCGGGTTCCTTTTCAAGCTCTGTCAGGGGGTGAATGCCCGCGGGTGATTCCGCGATCACAATTTTTTTGCCTTCCACTTCTACTAAATAAATAGCCGACTTGGGAGCGAGGTGGCGTCTCTCGAGAATGCGGATGGTGCTGGTCTCATTGATCTGCTGAATGCGCGTATTCATGATGCGCTTGAGTACCCAGGCAACAAGAAGCAGGGCGCCAATCATCATTCCTAAAACGGAAAGCATCTGGGTAAACTCGGAGGCGAAGTTGTGAGTTTCCTGGGGAAGAGGCGTCTCCTCAGCAAGAAGTGCGAGGGGAAAGAGGAGTAGGGACGAAAGAGTTTTCAGCATCGATTTTTAATTCTGGTGGTAAGTATTTTATCCCACCCTAGCTCGAAGCCGAATTTTTGTCATGGTGCATCTTACTTGAGCTGAATGGATCCCTGATACTCAGTTCACTTTGACTCAGGCCTTGTTCATCTTTACTGGGGTAAGTTCCGGTCGTTTTTAGGGACGAAGTTTCGACAGATGCTAGCCTATGGCGTGAGCCATAGGTAGCTTGGAAAAGAGATTGAGCTCCGAAGGAGCGACAGAAAATCCGTAAGCCATCGCTCTATGTCGTTCCTTGAGTAACCGAAAGGGTAAATTAGGTCTCGACTCAGGCAAAAAAAGTGTTAGTCCGCGACTGCGGACGGGTAGATTTTAGCCCATGGCAAGCGCAGCTCGCGAATGCGAGCAAGTGCAGCCGTGGGTATTTGGCCAAAGACCCTTTGTACCCGCGGAGGCGGGTACCTGGAACTTCGCAGCGAGGATCCAATGCACGCATTCCTAGTACCCGCTCCCGCGGGTACAAGGGATTTTTGCGAATTACCCACGGCTGCATTTGCTCGCATTCGCGAGCTGCATTTGCCATGGGCTAAAATCTACCCGTCCGCATTCGCGGACTAACACTCCTTTTGCCTGAGTTTATCAGCAGGGTGGTTTACACGCTGTACTAGGACAGTAACCGTATTAGGCGTTGCTGGTTTGCCTGCTGAACCGGTCGTATGGCCGCTCCAAATTTGGCGCGACCGGATGGTGTAAGCGTTAGATTGTTCAAAGCTTGGAGTATCAGCTTCTTGTCCGCTGGCTTTTTGGCGAACCGATACTCGAGTAAGGCCGTTTTTATGATGACGTTGTTCTCCAAGATAAGAGCTTCGCTCCCAGAGGTGCTGGCACATCGAAAAAATAATGGTGGCCGCATATTTGAGGGTAGCGCAACCACGGCTAGGAGATGATGCAGCTTTCGCTTTTGTATAAGAATGGATTCCTGAGTTGGTTCGAGTTCCTCCATAACGGCGAGAGCTCTTGTCTGAGTGTAGGGATCGGACAATTGCTGGTAAATTTGGAGAGCTCGCGTGCGGATTTTTCCGCATTGTAATTGTATCGCACGGCTTATCTGCCCGGCTTTTTCGCTACTCTGCTCAGCTCGAATTTGGGTCATTTTACCATCAAACCGGCGGGCGGCTTCTGCATCTCCAGGGTAGTATTGATTGAAGGCTTGCTCAATTCGCTTTTGGCGCTCGGCGTTACGATTTCGGTCCTTGCACCAAAGAGCCGTTGCAATATTGCGCCTTTTCCGAATTTCCTTGTCGAGTTGTTTCGAGCCGTAGCTGCTCTGGCAGCGAAATAATGGGAGTGGCGGGGGGGTGATTGACATGATGAGTCCTTTGCTTTTTTTACCGTTATTAACTCTCGAAGGGGGCAGCGCTCGTTGCAGCGGAGAGGCAACGCCTCGGCATATCGACAGCCTATGGCGTGAGCCATAGGTACCTAACAGCACCAGGTTGAGTTCCGAAGGAACGGCACAAAATAATGATGCCGGCCCCACTTTGTGCCGCTCCTTCAGAGCTCCTGGC
>JBFIDQ010000192.1:0-6243 GCA_041603795.1 Chlamydiales bacterium | reverse complement strand
GCCACTTATACTAGTAAGCATGTGCAGAAGACCCTTAGAGTTCAGAATATATTTAAGAAGATGAGCTCTCAGTTTAAGGAAGCTTTGACGAAAGATGAAACTCAGAAAGAGAAGTGTCGGCTTTTGTTTAAGGAATTAAACATTAAATCCATAAGCCTTGTTGTAGAGGGCAGTGTGGTAACCGGTTTTAAAGGATTGCAAAAGGGGAGCGAGCCTCAGGCAGGTCAACCTGCGGCACGAGTTCCGTTTGCGGATGCTCCGAGTTTCGGACGCTATACGACGCCACCAAGATCGACAGCCCAGCAAAAAGAGCAGGCCAAGGCTGACGGCTTTAAGGAAGGAGACTGGTATCGTTACAAAACAGGAGACAGCTCTGGTGCGATAAAGCCAGGTTTTGATGTGGATTTGGCCGTTAAGGTCACGTTCCAATCAAATATTAATGAACAAGCAATTAGAGACGACGTTCGCATAAGAGGCAAAGACAAAGCCTCCGGACGGATTCAAAGTGCTTATTCAGACGAATATAATGACCTAGCAAAAGCCTTCGCTAAGGATAAAATAACCGTACCAAAGGATGATAAAGCCCTAAGGTTACGTAGCAAGGATTATTATGAGAAGGCGGTTATGAAACGCGTGAGTGACTTATGCGTCCCGCTGTTTGAGAAAATGGTAAAGGCAGGCGAGCTGAGTGACGAGGGTTTTTGCGATAGTGATATGGTGAAGTTTGTGCCACCTAGCACTGATGCCACACAAGTTCCGGTTGCAAAACTTCGGATCGCTGATAAGAGGGGGCAAGAGGCAAGTTCGTTTGAAAAATTGATGGGAACCAAAAGGAGCGAGGAGGGATTGGGACAAAAAAGTGGCATGAGCAGAGCGGATTTTAATAAAAGAGTAACAAGTTGTGCAAGTGCTGTTCCGCCGAACGAAATCGAGACATTCGTAAACAGGGTATTCGATCAACACCTGGAGCTGTTTTCTCTTTCTAGCCAGGAGGTTGCATAGACCTGAACCTCCCCATGGCTTTAGCCATGGGAAGGTTCAGGATATTCCGATAGGGCTAGCGGTCGTTGTGTGGCTCAATTCATGCAAGATAGAAGACTCTATGACCAAATATCACCATTACCAAAAAACCCCTAGTGGGGTACAATTCTTAGCTATGATGGAACTTATTCTAGAAAAACTTTTGCTTGGGATTACGCTGGCGGCGCCTATAGGGCCGGTCTCTCTGGAGATGATCCAGCGTGGGGTCCGTCGCGGATTCTGGGCGGCGTTTAGCATTCGGTTGGGCGGAGCTGTTGGCAACACGTTGTGTTTGATTGCGGCATTTTGTGGTCTGTCGGCTATTAAGGACCATGCCATTGCAATGGCTGCGCTTAGCATGCTCGGTACCTGGTGCTTGCTGTGGATTGGTTTTTCTAACTTGGCTAAGCTAACGCAGCCAGTTGATCTGTCAGGCACATCGGAAGAGCGGCAGGGTAATGGCCTCTGGCTTGGCTTTATGTTGGCGGTATTTAATCCGATAGGCTTGGCCTTTTGGCTAGGTAGCTTTGCGCAGAGCATGAAAAGTGGTGCTGAAAGTGGTCTGATGGCCTTTGCGCAGAATCTGCTGATTGTAGCGGGTGTTTTGTTGTGGGGTGCCTTTCTTAGTCTAAGCCTCAACTACGGACGGCGCTACCTAAATAGTATGGTGGTGCAGGTCATCACAGCTATTGCCGGACTCCTTCTTCTCGGCTACGGCTGCCGCTATAGCCAGCAGCCGCTATTGGACCTAAGCATCATTGGGTCTCTTTTTCTTTTGCGCAATCGATGGTCGGCTCGTCAGGTAGCTGACGACGAGCGCGTCTGAATGCTCTTTCGTTTGTTACGTAAGGGATGGTCCACTAATTTTCCTAGTAGGTAGCGGACCGCTCCAAAGGACTGCGGCAGGGTCACCAAAGAAGACATCCAGGTGTAGGTCTTTGCCTGATCCAAGGTTATTTTAAGCTGCCTTGCCACCTTTTTGGTGCTGAAAATTCGCGGGTAGAAGAGCAGGACCCCTCCAGGAGGAATCAGACAGAGAGCTATGGGGTAGAATGGCGCAAGGAGGGCGCTGAGCAGTATGAGAGCTGGAGCAAGCCAGCCTCGTATCCATATGCGGGCCATCGGACCAGCAAAATGTCTATGAATTCCAGCATCTAAATGATCCTGCCGGGCAGCATAGCTATAGCCGCAGCGGTAGGAGCGCCGAACAAATTGCTGCCATTTGGTCATTCCGATGTCATGATGTCCCATGAAAACTGGAAGCTGGAGAATTCTCCATCCGGACTCTCGTACGCGAGTGCTGAGCTCTGGATCTTCTCCGACGGCAAGCTCATCGAGGTAGCCCCCTGTCTTTTCGAGGGCTTCTCGGCGGATCAAAACGTTGCCGCCAAAAGCTTCGCTTTCTCCGGGGGGAACATTCCACTCTTGATCGGCTATCCAGTTGTATAGGGTGGCGTTGGGCCGCTTCTCGCGAAGCTCGCCTTGCACGGCGCCGACGTCAGATTCAAAGGCGGTGATCGCATTAGGCAGCCAGTCCGGATGAAAGGTGGTGTCGGAGTCGATGAACTGGACAAAGGGCGACTGGCTTGCTTTCCATCCTGTATTACGCGCCTTGGCGGCTGTCGGAAACTGGGGCGCGGTTTCGATGACGGTTATCCGGTCGAATGTATTTGCAATGGCTACCGATTGGTCGTGAGAGCCACAGTCGACGTAATAGAAATGTAGCTTCTCTTGGTCGTAATTGGAGTCGAGCATGCTCTGAATGCACTCAGATAGGGTCTGCGCGGCATTGAGTCCGATGATGACAATATCGATATTGGGCTGGGACATGGAATTCATCCTTAACTTGTGCGTATCCAAATTTGTTTCCAGGAGCCCTTGGCGTGCCACGGGGTCTTTTTACCAAAGGTGCAGCGAAGGAAATCGATGCCCCGTCCGAGAAGCCAGCAGAGGTTGGCAAGCAGAAGTCCACTTTTCCCATACCACTTTGTGAAGTAGCGTGAGCGCGAGGCGTAGTAGTAGGCGGGAAGGTTTTTTCGCTCTCGCGCTTTTTTGGCGATCATGGAGCTGCCGCCTTCGTTGTGGATGACGGTGGCCTCAGGGACGTGATGTATGGTCCAACCGCTTTGTACTAAGGTGCGACAGTAGTCGCTATCCTCGTAGTACATAAAATACCCTTCATCAAGGAGTCCAACTTGGGCAATGGCTTCGGCTCTGATCATAACCGTAGCAAAACTTATCCAATCGAAAGGGGAGGGCTGCTGCTTTGCTAGGTTGACGTCATAGCTTGCGAGGAGCTGTGTGATGGGACCGGTACGTGCGCTTTTAATGAGTTCCCCTAGGGGATGATGCTTGCGGAAACAGCTAGCCTGATGCTCGCCTGCGGAGTTCATAATCCGAGGTCCAGCGAGGGCAACTTTTGGATGATCGGTAAGCTCTTGATAGAGAGTCGCGAGGCAGCCAGGCTCAAGGGTGGCGTCACTGTTCAGAAAGAGGTATGCCTCAGCGTCAACGGCTTTGATGCCCTGATTATTGCCTCCAGCAAATCCGCTGTTAGTGGCGCTACAATGCAGGATAACGTTTCGCTGCCAGCCGTTTTCTTGGATAGCGGACTCCAATCGCGAAATGGAGTCGTCGCCCGAGTCGTTATCGACGACGACAATTAGATCGCGTTCCAGACAGATTTCTTTGACAGCTGACGCTAAGCAAGTAACCGTCATTTCCGGCGTGCGGTAGTTCAAAATGACGATGGCAATGCGGGCGTGTCTGCTCTTGTCGTGGATCATGCTCTCCTCTTGATCTGCCTATTGTCATCGTATCAAAAATATTTTTAATAGGAGAGCAAATTGGGGAAAAGGCGACTTCAAGTAGCTGTGATAGGAGTGGGTAGGATCCGGGCTCCTTTCCCACACCGACATTGCCCATCTACACCTGTCGTTTGCCTTCCTCTTGGAAACGCTCAGGTTCGACACTCAGTTCCCCTTCGACTCTCTCGCCTCCCCTCGGCGGTGCGGACGGTTCAGGCACGTTCTTCGGGGGGATGATTACCATAAGAGCAATTGCACTGAGCACGCCGGCTCCAATGGTCACTCTCTCAAACGCAATGTCTTCTGCGGTATCCTTTATATGCTGCTCTGTTTCCTTAAGAAGGCGCCCCTTTAGCGGAAATATCGCATTGATAGGGTTTCCGTAGTCATCTTCCTGACCTGATAGCGCCGCGGTACTGCACAAGTGGCGCCATACCTTTTGTGGGGCTGTCTGCATGGCGGCCTTTTCATTTTCTACGCTAGCTTTGAGAGTCTGGATTTCCTGGAGATATTCGGCAATGTCTTTTTCAACCAGAGCGATGTTGCGAGCGGGCGCTTTCTCGCCACTCTCGACCCTAATCGTGGGCTCCGTCCCCCTAGAGATGGTGTACGCCTCCTCGGCAGGGGCTTGCATCCTGGTTAGCCACTGATTGTGTTTGGCCACAGCTTCGCACAACTTGGTGGTCCTGTCGCCATTTGGATCGACCTGCCTATCGCTGCTTCGTTGTAGAGCACCGAGCTCAATTTTGGTCATGCCTCTTCCTAATAGAAAGGCTCTTTCATTACAGGTGAGCACCATACGCTGTAGTCCCTTCTCTGTGGTCATGGCTAAACGCTTCGTCACCAATTCATCGACGGCCTTTGTAACGGGCTCGTTCGAAGGAAAGGGGGTGGGCACAGTCGTGGTGGTTGGATACATCGGGGTTGTGCTTCCTAGAATTGTTTCTGAGCTCATAATCGTTCTCCTGGGTTATAGCATGGCACCGAACCTATCATCACGCATTCAAACTCGCAACAAAAATATTCTACCGCAATTTGATTGCTTAAGCATTTAAATTCTAATAATATATAAACTAAACTTTCTGTTTAGGAAAGGGGCGCGGCTCCTATCCGGGACATCTCCATTG
The DNA here is from genome assembly GCA_041603795.1 of Chlamydiales bacterium. GTDB lineage: Bacteria > Chlamydiota > Chlamydiia > Chlamydiales > JBFIDQ01 > JBFIDQ01. The sequence goes on along the minus strand of JBFIDQ010000192.1, from coordinate 1,289 downwards.
AACGCAAAAGCGGGCAGGTTGATGAGTGGCCTCGTTCTCTGATAAATTCCAGAGTAGACCCTCTAGTAGTGGCGATGCCCACGTGGTGGTGGAAAAGCCGCTCACCAATATCGCTGGATCGCAGGGGGGTGGCTCTGATTATCTTGAGTACAAGTTTGGCTGTTGTCGTACGAATTCCAGCCGACACTCACGGATGGCGTTGTGAGGTGTGAGATTTGGTAAGGGCAAGCTACCTGCTTGCAAGACGTTTCTTCTTTTTGTACGGTTGCTTGTGTCTTGCGGTGGCGGACCACATAGATGGTCCCCATACCTAGTACAAGCGCGGTTACAGTCATTACCGGATGGCTCACTACTAGTGGCTTGATTATGCCGAGGCCGATGCGCTCGTAGCCCCAACTTGCGAAGTGAATCGCTTTGTCGGCGATGAGCGGTAGCGTGGCAGCTTGGATTTCAGGCGGGGTCTTTCCGATAAGGGAGAGTCCCCCATCGACCCATCGTTGATGCCGTTGCTCTTTGTCTGCCGTTGTAGGGGCTTCTTCAAAGGATTCCGAGACAGCCCCAAAAAGCATGTAGGCAATGAGGAGGTGGCGCACGGGGATGTTCAGTTCAAGCGTCTCAGGAGCTGTTCGTAGGCTGTTTTGGCTGTCACTGCAGCACGCAAGTTCTGAATTGAGTGCGACCTGGTTTGTCACCTGAGTTGTTCTGCTTTGCGGACACAGTGAGCACAAGGTGCTGAATCCTTCTTGCCCGCTTGTTTGGAGCAAGGTAGGTTCGGATCCGCAGGCTGGTGTTTCCATAATTGATTGGGTTGACTCTTGTTGTTTCCTAATAGAGTAAGGACTTGGGAAATTGGAGACAAGGTTCTACTGTTCGAGGCTGACCTTAGGTTCCCATCCAATGCAATCCAAAGAGTTTGTGACTCAGACGGCTTCATTTGACTCATATGAGTCATATTTTCTAATTATTTGACTCATCTGAGTCAGATAAGGCATTGTCTCAACTTTCACAAAAAAAGTTCTTGCTAGGGTTTAGGGGCGAAGTCCCGGCAGATGTTAGCCTAGGGCGTGAGTCCTAGGCATCTGTAAATGAATGGATTAGCCCCAAAGGGGCGGCACGATTTGTGGTTGTGAGTATTGTGTGCAATCGCTCATTGAGACCAGCTCACTACGTATTCATCGTCGACCAGGCCGTGATGACACGTCATACGCAGGCCACGTTTTTGTGCCGCCCCTTTGGGGCTAATCCATTCATTTACAGCCACCTAGGGCTTACGCCCTAGGCTAACATCT
>JBFIDQ010000191.1:0-6319 GCA_041603795.1 Chlamydiales bacterium | reverse complement strand
GACCTGGCACCAAAAACGTGCGTTATACGTGCGATAAGCAGACACGGCCCCAAAATCTTGCGCTATGAAAGGAGACGGGTTGCATCGAACGCGTCGATTCTCTAGGATACCCGCTTAAATGCTGCTAAGCGAGGGGTCTCCATGGAATCAGAATCTGTCGTCATCGTCGGACACGCACGCACCCCTGTCGGTGCATTTAATGGCACTTTGTCTGCTCTTTCTGCACCTAAGTTGGGTGCGGCTGCTATTAAAGCTGCTCTGGAGCGCTCCGCTGTGGGAGTAGATGAGGTATCCGAAGTGCTTATGGGCTGCGTGCTTCCTGCCGGAGTTGGTCAGGCACCAGCGCGGCAAGCCGCTATTTTTGCAGGCTTGCCCGATCGGACCCCATGCGCGACGGTCAATAAAGTATGTGGGAGCGGACTCCAAACCATTATCCAGGCGACTCAAGCTTTGCAGTGTGGCGATAGCGACATTGTAGTGGCTGGCGGTATGGAGAATATGAGTCAGGCACCGTATTATTTGCCTCAGGCACGTAACGGATTCCGACTGGGCGATGGTAAAGTTGTGGACGGACTTGTCCATGACGGTCTTTGGGATCCATACAACAACCAGCACATGGGCAATTGTGCGGAGCTGTGTGCCAAGGAAAAAGGCTTCACGCGAGAGGAGCAAGACGCCTACGCCATTCAGTCTTATAAGCGCGCACAGCAAGCGCAAGCCGACGGAAAGTTTAAGACGGAGATTGTTCCCGTCGAAGTCCCTAATCGCAAAGGTGCGCTCACCGTCAACACGGACGAAGGTCCGGCCTCCGTTAACTTCGATAAGATTCCGACATTACGCCCAGTTTTCGACAAAGAGGGCTCCGTCACAGCGGCAAACGCCTCCAGCATCAACGATGGCGCCTGCGCCATGGTGCTCATGAGGGAGTCCACTGCCAAAGAGCGTGGTAGGCAGCCCTTGGCGCGCATCGTCGCCTACGGTCGACATGCACAGGCACCCGAGTGGTTCACCACGGCGCCAATTAAGGCCATACAGAACGCCCTCGACAAGGCTGGGTGGAGCGTAGATGAGGTCGATTTATTTGAAGTAAACGAGGCATTTGCTGTTGTTGCTTTGGCCGCGCAGCGGGAGCTTGGCATCCCCGATGAGAAGTACAATATCTGGGGCGGAGCCATTAGTTTGGGTCACCCTATCGGAGCTAGCGGTTGCCGTATTGTCGGCACACTTGTCAATCAGCTCATCGATCGCGACCTCAAAAGGGGTGTTGCCGGAATCTGTATCGGCGGCGGCGAAGCGCTTGCCATTTGCATAGAAAGAATCTAAGGAGTCCACATGAACAAGATCTACCCCAATGCAAAAGAGGCGACGGCCGATATTCCGAATGGAGCGACCCTGGCCTTAGGCGGATTCGGACTTTGCGGCATTCCCGAGAATGGGATCGCTGCCCTCGCTGAGCATGGTGTTAGCGAGCTCACCTGCATCTCCAACAATGCCGGAGTTGATGGATTCGGCATCGGCATTCTCCTTGCGACACGTCAGGTTAAGAAGATGGTGTCCAGCTACGTCGGTGAAAACAAGCTCTTTGAAGAGCTTGTGCTTTCTGGCGAGTTAGAGATCGAGCTCACTCCCCAAGGAACGCTCGCCGAAAAACTTCGTGCCGGCGGTGCAGGTATTCCCGCATTTTTCACACCGACGGGCGTCGGCACTCAGGTTGCCGAGGGGAAAGAGGTGCGCGATTTCAATGGCAAAGAGTTTGTATTGGAACATGCGCTTTCAGCAGACTTCGCGTTGGTTAAGGCGTGGAAGGGCGATCCACACGGCAACCTGGTCTTCCGCAAAACAGCGCAGAATTTTAACCCACTATGCGCACAGGCCGGTAGAATCACTATCGCTGAAGTGGAAGAGCTCGTGGGCGTAGGCGAACTCGACCCCGATCAGATTCACCTACCAGGAATCTTTGTCAATCGCATCTTCCAAGGCTCTAACTACGAAAAACGCATAGAACGCAGGATTGTGGCGGGCTAAAAGCGTAGTAGGTATATGTTTTTTTACGAAACCTCAAGCACCTGCTGGATGCGTGGGATTCCGACCTTAGTGCGGCCTGTGGTCGAATGAAAATTAGGGAGGATCTCTACTTCTGCTCCGTGATGGGCGTGGCCGCAATAGAGAGTGAGCTGCTTTTCCGGGTGCTCCAACATTACAGGTGCGAGAGTGTCGCCTATTGCCTGGGAGACAAAATGCGGGGCCCAGCTGTCGTCTGCGGTGTTGCCATTGTAGCGTGCACCCTCGCGGGTTGGCGGCGGGTGTGTGACAGCGATGACATGCGAGTGGGTCTGCAGAGCCATTTCCAGCTGCTGTTTTAGGTGGTTGGCGCCTTCCTGCCCAAGAGCCCTTAGTTTTTCGAGAAGGGCGGTTGGGGGGAGACCATTGAGCTCATCAATTAGAACAAAGTCATTGAGCAACACATCGCTATTGAGGAAGTCGCCACTTTGTCCATCGGACCAGCCGTCGTGACCAATAAGTGCGGTGGTGGGCGTAAGCGCAATGGGAGCTGTGGCTGTTGTGAGGTAGATGAGTTGCGGGTGACGGCGAGCGAGCTCGTCGGCGAGTGCTCGATTTGTTGCAATGGACCCCCCGTAGAAATCGTGGTTACCGAGAACGAAGTACACTGGACCCGTAAGCTGCTCGGCTAGACGCGGAAGATACTTGATGAATCCCGTGCCGTCAGCGACATCTCCTGCGATGAGCAGGGCCTCTGGATTTTCGACCTTAATTTGATGAAGAAGAGCATCTACTAGCGGAGGTTGCGCCGCATTGAGGTGGAGATCCGTCAACCAAATAATTCGTTTCATTGCAACTGTTCCTTCGTAATTCCCCCTTGGCGCAAGATCGTTAGGGGGTCAATTGAAGCTATCGTGGAGGCCGATCCTTTTGGAGGAATCGCCGTGGGAAGCACTGGGATATCGGGGAAATAGAAGGTTACACCTTCTAGGGTTGTTGCCGGCGGCAACCCCGAAGGGTTTGCTGAGGTCACAGCCAAAGGTCCCGTCTGTCGTAGCAAGGCAAGCGCATCCGGATGATCTGGAATACGAACACCTACGGTGGGACGGTTAGCCCGCACCCACGCTGGCACTTTGTCCAGTGCTGCAGGAAGAACCAGAGTGAGGGGTCCAGGCCAAAGGGTTTCGGTAAACAGCGGCAATGGTGCCGTGATAAGCCCTTTAAGCTCCTCACGGGTCGCCGCGAGAATCACCAGTGGCATATTCTCCGAGCGCCCCTTAAGCTGAAAAAGGAGCTTACAAGCCGACTCATTGCGAAAATCCGCTGCCAGTCCATACACCGTATCTGTAGGGATCACAATGACCCCACCCTGTTCGATGAGCGCTTTCATAGGGGAAAGAGTAGCACAGTAGACATTTTTCAGAACATGCTAGCGAACTCTTTGGAGAAGTCCGTTAGGCGACCTTTAAGGCGAAGGAGTGCCTTCGTATGGATTTGTGAGACGCGCGATTCGCTAACGCCAAGAACCTTACCGATTTCCTTGAGCATCATGTTCTCATAGTAGTAGAGCACGAGAACGATGCGCTCTTGCTCCGGGAGCTTGATCACAGCTTCTTCAAGAAGCTTGCGGAACTCTGAGCGGTCCGCATCTTCGTAGGAGGTCGTAGCTTTCGTATCTGGGATCCGCTCAGAAATATGCGTATTTTCTGCATCCTCGTCACGTTCGGCGTTGAGTGGAATAAGAACGGCCGGCCGCACCCTTGCGATGAGCTTTTCGTATTCTGCGATTCCCATGTCGAGGTCTTCTGCGACCTCCAGATCCGTTGGTTGGCGTCCGAGCCCCTGCTCCAGATTAGCCTTCGCCTTAGCAATCATGTTCGCTTTCTGATGCACAGAGCGCGGCACCCAGTCGAGTGAACGCATCTCGTCGATGATGGCGCCTCTAATCACTAAAATTGCGTAGGTTTCGAACTTATTCTTCTTCGTAGGGTCGTAGCGTTCGATGGAGCGAACGAGTCCGATGATCCCTGTGGAGTACATATCCTCGCTCTTCACGTGGGAAGGGAGATTAGCGCCTACGCGTCCAACCACATATTTCACGAGATGAAGATAATGAGTGATCAGCTTATCGCGGCTCTGCTGACAGTCCGTTGTTTTGAACTCCGCCCATGCCGTCTTGAGCTCATCTGGCTCCAGTTTCACGATCATATGATTCCTATACCTCTAATTCTACTGGCGTCTGTGCCGCTTTTTTTGCCTCGCCCTGACTCTCCTTCATCGCCTCCTTGACCTTATCGATGGCCTCATCGATGGCCTCCACCTCCTGGAGGTTGATCTCACGGCGCTTCTCGTCCTTGCGCTGCTCCACTCGATTCTCCTCTAGGGGTTTAACAATTCCCTGATAGAGATTCTGTAGAAGTACTTGTGAAACGATGCCGGTAATCCACATGGTGGCTAGGGCGTAGAGAACTGTGTAGAAGATTCCCTGGTTCGTTGAGAGCGAAACGAGCGTAACGAGAAGGGTGCTCAGGAGAGTAAAAAAGAACGTACCGATAAAAATCATGCGTCTGTCGAACATCGTTTATCCCCCTTATCCAGTCGCCATCTGGCGGATACGCTCACATGCAGCGCTATTGTGCTGCATGAGGATACTTTTTGCAATTTCATCTGAGTCCGCCGACTGAATATCGCGAGGAATCTTCTGACCATTCGTGATGTAACTGATCGGCAATCCGCTCTTTTCACACACCGAAACCATCATCCCGTAGGCGATGGTCTCATCGAGCTTGGTGAAGATGAGTCCCTTAAGAGGCATTTTGGTGAATTGCCTGATGATGCCCATGCAGTCGACATCCTTCGTTGTTGCCGACAGAGCCAAGTAAATTTGTATGCGAGGATCGCTTGTTAGGAAGTCTCCCAAGGCAAGCACCTCCGTTGCCTGGTACTGACTCCGACCTCCCGTATCGATCAGGATGAGATCCTGGTCGTAGAAGGCAGCGATCGCCTCTTTGAGCTGCGAGAGATTCGTTGCTGTGCGAACAGGCAGTGCGTACTCCCTGCTGATCACTTCTATCTGCTCACGAGCTCCCAGCTTCACATTGTCGAGGCTGATCAGTGCCACCCTCTTGCGTTGATTCTCTCGAAACTCCGCTGCAAGCTTTGCAAGTGTTGTCGTTTTTCCCACGCCCGTTGGTCCGACGAGTGCCACGATGGTAGGCTCTGAAGGGTTTAGTTTGATGGGTCCCGTAGTCTTAAGGGACATCGCAATCTCATTTTTGATTGCATTGAGGTGCTTTGTACGCTCAGGCGATGCCTTGCCCAAGTCCACGTTCCCCAGCTTCTCTTGAATAGCTAGAGCCTTTTTGCGACCGATCCCCTTAGCCATGAGAAAGCGGACGCTACCGACAACGGTCTCCTCGTTGTCCTCCATCGGCCCCACAGACACCCCTCGCTGTGCACCCTGCATTTCCTCGCGCACAACGCGCCGCAGCTCTTCCAGCGTCGGAGCGTGAGCTTCCGCTGGCGGATGCGCAAATGCCTCCACTAGTTTTTTGGAGGTCTGACGCATTTCTTTGACCCTAGGCGCAGGCTCCCGCTTGCGAATTCGCGGATCGCCATAGGTGGCTGGCGCAGGTTCCTCATGGACCAATTCCTTGAGCTCTTGGAGGCTTTCGTTCAGGTTGCCGAGAGGAGCAGACTTTTCCCGCTTCTTTTTTCCAAGTTTGGAGTTCGTATACGCCTTGAGGTCATCCTCCTCTACAGCTGCCGTCACCTCCACTTTAGTAGCGGAGAACCACCCCAAAAAGCCCGAGTTTTGGACCTGACGTGTTGTGAGGATGACGTGACTCGACCCAAGCTCCTGCTTCACAAGCGCTAACGCCTCTTCCACCGAGTTTGCGAGGTACTTTTTGATGATCATGAAGCGTATCCTTCTCCAGCTCTGCCCTTAGGCCGTACCATACTCAATTCAATGTTTTGATGTATACCCATTCAGATTGGAGAATCGGCTTGATAGCAAAGACGTCTTGGCTTGGGCACCCTTTTACGCATAAGTATTTTCGACGGAATTTTGCAGCGGCTGAATTCCACGTGGCGGTAGCCACGACAGGTGCTAGCCCCGTGCAACGAGCGATAGCGAGGCAGCTCGGGGTTTATCAAAACGACATTATGCGCCCCGGTAGGGGGGCCACATCTACAACACAGAGCCCCTATGCTTGCTCTCATCGAAGTTCTCGCTCTCAAGTTTCTGTCGAGATGTTTTGTGGCCCCCCTACCGGGGCGCATAATATTGTTTTGATAAACCCCGAGCTGCCTCGCT
>JBFIDQ010000190.1:0-6319 GCA_041603795.1 Chlamydiales bacterium | reverse complement strand
CCCTCGCAAACGGATTCAAGAATACGAAGGGTCGGTCAGCGCTCAATAGCGACTTCTAAAGTACAGGGAGAAGCTCCTCCCGCAGCTAAGTTTTTTGTAATGGGGTTTCTAGTGGGGCTCTCTTGCTCAGCAAAGGTGTTTCAAGATTCGATGAATTTAAGAGAGCACAATGCCGTGCTAACGAAAGATCTTAAAGCGGAAAAAGAAGACCTTCGCGAGATCACTCGGGAGCTTGAGCTGCAAAATGCGCGCGTTTCAGATCTTGCCTAGCATGCAATATCTGCCTTGCTAAAAGGTTGAGATGGCGCTATACGGGGAGAGCAATAAGAGTCAGGAGAAGAGCTATGTCCGCCAAAATCGTTACATTCCTTAGTGATGAACGCTCCGAGTATGTGGTGAATGATACGCAGGTATCGGATGAGGTGCGGGCGGTCTATACGGCCTTCCGTGACGGCGCCTTGTCCGCCTATTGCGAACGAACTCCATATGCGATGGAGGCGTGTCAGTTGTTAAAAGATGATGGCGCGGTGGTGATGAACGACCACGTGGCTCTCCGTAGTTTCAAGGGGGGAAAGAAGGCCATAGAGGGACTCTTTCTTGCCTTTGGCTATCGCAAAGAGGACAACATACTCATTGATGCGCTACATCTCGACTGCCACTGGTATGAGCCGCCGGAGTCAACCAACTGGCCCAAGGTCTTTATTAGCGAACAGCAGATCGAGCGACTTCCGGAGGAGGCACAAGCAATCGTGAATAAGGCCGTGGGGAGTTACTACGCGGACGACCCTCTTAGTAAGCTCGGCCTCGACAATCCCAGTACCGTGAATGTTCAGGCATTAATTTCCTTCTTGGAGACCCCCCCTTGGAACATTAGCTCTGTGGACTACGATCGCCTTCTCGCCATGGCGGAATCCGATGCCTCACAAAGAAAAGCGCTGATGTTCACGGCGTGGACATTGATTCATGGCCACCGCTGGAATCATCTAACGCTTCTACAAAACCGCCTGGCACATCCTCGATGTGGAACGCTTGAGGAGCTCAATGATTATCTAAAAGAGAAAGGTCTTCCTTTCAACACATCGGAAAAAGGCGAGGTGCAGGGGAGCTCTGAGGTGCATCTGAAACAGAGCTCGACAATCGCTAATATGGTGGAGCATACTTTTACGGATGGGGTGAAGCGTAGCGTTCCTGGATCCTTTGTTGAGTTCATTGAACGCTTCAAGGTCGATGGTGTGTCGTTTCGCGGATTCCTAGCAGCGAATGCACAGGGAATTTTCTCAAGCACCGATGCAAAGCGCTAATCCGAGAGGGGAAGAATTTTGTCCACTACGATTTATAGTCACGATCTAGTTAACGCCGAACGGTTGGCCGATTTGCTGAGCGCTTCGGTTGGTGTGTTCTCTGAGGAACCTGCACCGGGTACGCCCATTATTCATCTAAAAACTCTTTATAGAGAGAGCGAAGGGGACCCTGATGAACTCTATCGGAACGATCTCTGGGTCCGGCGACAGCAGACAAAGGGTCATCCTCTTTTCGATCTCTATGCCGATGAGGTGCCGGAGTGTCTGAAGGAATTGATCCAGTTCTCCGGCTGCGATCCAATCGCGTCCGCCGGTAAGTGGTCAGCACCAGGTCCAGCTAAGGAGTCCGTACGAGCAATAGAAGATCGTCTCATTATTCAGTATGCAAGTAGCTACCTGACCCCTGCAGGCAGGAAGCACATCGACTTGAATGCTCCGGAGGTTCCACCATTTGTTGTGGAAGAAGATCTATCAGACTGTCCCGGCAAGACAGCGCTGCTCGTGGACGCTGTTCTTCCGGGGGAAAGTTTGAAGGAGTTTATTTCGTATGTGCCATCTGGATTCTATCACTCTAACTACATCGCCATCTATTCGCATTTCTCAACGGTACGCGAAATCCTGAGGCGTCGATTCTTTCGAAAGTACTTGGCTGAGAAATCGATAAAGCTTTGGCACGTGACGGAGTGGCAAGAGCCGATGGTCGCGGAATACTCCCACCCGAGAACTTCCTTGCTTACGTGCGGATTCATTTTAGCTCAAGGAAATCATCCAAAATTACCTCAGGTCGTAGCCTCGTGTCAGCACCTTCATAATGCGGTGGCAGAGCATGCGAAGGCTGCTCATGCGAAGGCCTGTGACTATTATGAAAGTGATCAATTTGCAGCTCGTCTTGAGGAGGTGCGGAAGGGCGCGAAGCCGCGTATCCTGATTGAACAGGCGTGCTCTAGTGTCTTCGTCAAGCAGTTTTCGCGCTTCTCCGCAGCGGAATTCAAGCGGCAGGGCTTTGATGTATATATTCACCCGGATTGCCCCCCAGATCGATGTGACAACTACTTTGCGAACACGATTGAAGTGGCAGAGTTCAAGCCAGATCTGATGATCCGTAGTCCGAATGGCTTTGCGCGTACACCCCTACAGGAGATTCCCGGACTTCCAACAATCTATCCGTTGCAGGACCATGATCCTCACATGCATTTTCCGGCGTACATCAAGAAGTTTCCAATGTCCCCGCAATCGTTTTGCCTCATCATCGAGGACCGTTTCCTTACACCAATTCGAAAGGCAGGAGTAGGTGAAGACCAGGTTTTCTTTGATTACCTCCCCACGGAAGAACCACCGATTGATGTAGATTGCGAGGAACAAACCGACACCTTTGATGTTGGCTTTGTGAAAACAATGAGTCACTACCTCGATCTTTCAGGTATTCTCAAAACGGTCGATCAGGAGATGAAGCTCACCGATGAAGAGATTGAGATTTTGCAGCAGGTAGAAGGTGTTGTGATCGATCAGATTCACCGCAACGGATTCATTCCATTTGAGGAGTGCCAGAAGATGGCGCCCAGTGCTCTCTGGCTGAATGGCATCCTGGCATTGGCTCACGAAAGACAGTGTGTTCGCTTTATCTCACAATTGGCCACATCGGACGTTTCTCTGGGGCTAACAGGAAATAACTGGGACAAGTTTGAGGGCCTCGGCAGGTACGGCCTTGGGTATGCGTCAGATCGTAGTGACTACTACCGTCGCTTCTTTCAGAATAAGATCAATCTCTCGATCAATCCCTGGGATATCTATCACCCTAGAATTTTTGAAGGGGGACGCTGTGGCGCCTTCTTCCTTATCTATAGAATGCCAGATCACGTGGCGTGGCAGCAACTTCCCGAGCAGTTAGTAGCAGGAAAGCACTTCGACTACTTCACAAATCCGATGGAGCTCAAGGAAAAGGTGCACTACTACCTGGAGCGCCCGGAGCTTAGGCGTCAAATGGGACAAGCTCTACGCGAGGTTGTGGAGACCCATTTCACCTATGAGGTCTACTGCAAAACGTTGATCGGGCGCTATCGAACCCTGCTGGAAAAGGGAGCCCCCATATGTTGAATGTCTTGGGAACAACGGAGAAGACGAAAGAGCGTCCAATGCCCGTTAGTGAGGAGGTGCGGCAGGCAGTACGTGATTCCGATTTTGGGTACGACTACTGGGACAATCCCGAATATCCTGGTCACAAGGGATACTACTACGACGGCCGTTGGAAGGAGCCTGCGCGGCAGTTAATCGAGCATTATGAGTTGAACGACTCCTCATCCTTTCTCGACGTAGGATGCGGTAAGGGCTACCTCGTCCATGAAATGCGAGAGTGGTTGCCCACAATGCGCGTGGCCGGACTCGATGTCTCCAGCTACGCCCTCGAGCAAGCAAAGGAAGAGATTCGCGACAAACTAATAGAAGGGAGTGCCACTGATCTACCCTTCGCCGACAACGAATTTGATCTAGTCGTCTCCCTAGCCACCGTCTATATGCTCTCCGAGGAAGATTGTCGGAAGGCGATACAAGAAATAGAAAGAGTAAGCAAAAACGCGCTCATTCAGGTGGTCTCCTACCGCAATGATGCAGAGCGAAACAATATGCTTAGCTGGGACATCGGAAATGTCCGCAAGAGTGTCTCTGAGTGGCAAACCTTCTATCACGACTGCCACTACACCGGCGATCAATCGTGGTTTATTTTTGTTTGATGATTCGTAGAATTTGAAATTGCAAAAGGTTTCATGGGGACTCAATTGGGAATGCGGTGTGTGTATTAGATAGCAAGAAGAGTTCAGGTTCTCGGTAGAGCAAGTTGTTCGGATTTCCGGACTACCTTTAAATTTCGTGCGGCAACTTCGAAGTACGGCCACCGCTTCCAAAGGTTGTGATCACCGATTAGATAGAACCGGTATTGCGCACGCGTGACTGCAACGTTGAGAAGATTAGGTTTGCGCGTAGCCCACTCGATCGAGCCTAAGGTCGTTTGATCAGCCCCTAGAACAAAGAAACCAACGGCTGCCTGTTTTCCTTGGAATGAGTGGACCGTACCGATGGATTGCCTCACCCAGGCGAGTAACGAGGTTTTGCGAAATTTATCTTCAAATATTGCGATGAGCCGCTCGCTGTGTAAAACGCGCTGCTGGAGCTGTTGAACAACTTCTCGAAAGGGAGAGATGATGTAGCAGTCGGGGCTATTCATAAGTGGCAGTAGCTCTACTAGACGATGTACTAGCTCGACGCCTTGCTCGGCAACGTATTGTCGATCGACTACCATACCGCCTACATCGTGCCAACAGCTAGGTGGAAGTGAAACGGCAACATCGTATGTTGCTAGGACCATGTTGCCCTCGTAGGCAATCTCATTGGCAATCGAAAACATGGGGTCGAGACAGCGTCGGTGGACTCGAAGAGGGGATCCCAACCAATAGGTCTCCTCTAAAATGTGGCGCTGTGATCCATATTGAGATGCCTCATCCATCAAGTTTTGTACGGAAACTTGTGATGGTGCCCAGCGGAGACAGTGGTCTTGGAGCTTGCTTTTGGCCATGCCGTCAATGATTTCTGGAGAGACCGAGGATATCGGTTCTATCTGGAAGGGGTCGCCTATAGACAGGACTCGTTGCGCTCGCCATATGGCGCCTACTGCGGCCTGCGGTAGGGCTTGTCCTGCCTCATCGATGAGAAGCCAACCGATTGCACCAGGTTCGAGGTATTTGAAAAGGCGTCCAACAGAGGCGAAGGTGGAGGAAAGAAGAGGAATAAGCATAAAGACACTTTGCCAGGCAAGTCGGGTATCATCAGCAGTTGTCGGGCTTTTTCCTTGGAGGACATTGGAGATAGCCATGAGGTTACCACGGAATCCCCCCTTGCGCCGCAGTGTCTCTGCGAGCCATGCTTCGTGAAGAGTCATGGCCGCGATAAATAGTTCCGATCGCGCTCTATTTAGAGCTTCGGTTTGGTAGTAGGGCTGTTTTTGTGTCTCGTGGTCAGCGAGTTCGGCTAGCCCCTTTGGGAGTCGTGCGGTGGGGTGAGACTCGATGAGCGTGCGATAGGCTTCTGTCTGGGCTTCAAAAAGGAGGGCGCAGTCGATCAACCTTCTGCTTTTGGCATCGACCTCCTCATGAACTCGATCAATTTGCCTCTGGAGTTCTCTCTTGTCGCTCTTGTATTTGTGAAGCTCTTCCACTGCAACAATGCGTTGTTCGGTGTATTCTCTTGATTTTGCTGACCACTTCCTCCACCCCTTGTAGTTGACTAAACGAGCGACCATGCCAGGACGTTCCTTTTCCCAAAGTTGTACACGCTGCTGAAGAAGGTCCAAGAGCTCCTGAACCTCCTCCGCTCCCTTATTTGAGGCTAGTAGTTCATCATCCAACCAAATAACTTCTTCTTCGGCGGAAACCAGTGCCTGAAGAGCAGGCCCGCAGTACGTCTTAAGGTCATGCCCTTGGAGTTCCTCATGAAGCGAGGCAAGCTCATCGATCTCGCTGATGAGCGTTTTATGTTGTGTCTTAATTGTGAGAAAGTTCTCTTTCGCTTCGGAAAAAGAGGGACCTTTGTAGTCGTCGATCCAGTCCCAGATCCTTGAAGCACCTTTTACATCGGTGTGTGTTATGAAGACATTTTCCACGAGGCGCCGACAGTTTTTTATATTTCCCAATGCGGCTGAAATTAGTCCCCATGAGCTATTTTCCGGTGTTCCGAGCGCCTTGTTAGCCACTGATTCTAGGTAAGAGGCATGCGCAAAGCTGGGATCGAGCTCCGAGCGGAGAGGAAGCTCGTGGGAGAGGTTTTGTACGGCGGTGTTGTTTGATGAAACGACAAGCATTTCATAACCGAGCAGCGAGGGGTGGAGGTTGCTCGCGGACACTGAGTTTCCGTCTCCAAATCCGAGGGTACGTTGACCTGTCAATGCACCCTGAGCGCTCTTAAATCTAGCCAGGGCGGTCGCCCGTGCAACCATATTCTGTGCTATGATTTCTCGCAGTAGGGTTGTTTTT
>JBFIDQ010000189.1:0-6320 GCA_041603795.1 Chlamydiales bacterium | reverse complement strand
CGACCCCAACGTCAAGTCTTACCGGAAGAGAAGCCTCTAGTTTTTTTATGATGGGATCGATGTATGCCTTCGTGTTCTCCAGATCTCTCTCCGGCAAAAGAATGGCTAATCCATTTCCGTACTGCGCGATGATGTCACTTTCCCCCAAAGTATCTGAGAACCCATTGGCCAGTCTGGCTTGCAAAAAGCGTTTGGCCATTTTTTCTTTTAGCTCCTCCATGAGAGGACACACTTCCTGAGCTGATTCCTGAAGTTTGGGGTCGATGATTAGAAAAGAAAGAGGGTTCTTGTAGCGCCGGCTTCTCTTCACCTCGCGGTACAACTCCTCCGCATCTAAAGAAGGAACCAAGCGAGGAGGCATTCCCAGCTGCCGGAAGGTGAGCTGAAAAAGGGACTCTTCAAAGTCCAATACGGTCTCTGAAATCCTATGCACGATCAGCAACGTCGCGGCTAAACACACAAGCTCCATAATTGTCCCTGGAAGTGCTCCTCCAGCGATCATCTGGTCGCCGTATAGTCCCTTCAAGGCAAAATACGCGATGAACGTCGAAACTAGAGGCACCGCAAGTCGTTTTCTCTTAGAAAGACGCGGCAGCACTAGCAGTAGCGTGGAGCCAAGGACTGCCAATCCGTACACAAACTTTTCCACTTCAACTGGTGCGTGAAAGTACTCAATTGTAAAGAGGCAGGCAATCCACCAAATTAAGATACCGATCCATAAGCGTAACTTTAACATCTCAATTCTCCGGGTAGCCGTGAAACATAGAAGCAGATGCTCCCAGACTAGCTATCGGACAACAGGGCGAACTTATGAGCCCATTTTAATTAAAGCCACTAACAGCAAGCTCATTAGTGACTCATGAAAATCGAACCGAAGGAATTTTTCGGGCCAAAAGTGGTCTTCTATTCGCTGGAGGGGATATGATACGCAATCGTCAGTGGCGAAAACGAAAAAACAACATGAAAAAGGGGCCTTGTTCACCCTTACTGGGGTGAGTTCCGGTCGTTTTTTAGGGACGAAGTTCCGACAGATGCTAGCCTATGGCGTGAGCCATAGGTAGCTTGGAAAAGAGACTGAGCTCCGAAGGAGCGACAGAAAATTCGATAAGCCATCGCTCTATGTCGTTCCTTCAGAACTCAATCTCTCTTTAGCTACCTATGGCTTACGCCATAGGCTGGTACGTGTCGGGGCATTCGCCCCTACTGCTAGTTTGGCTGGAATCAGTTTTCGTTCCTTGAGTGACCGAAAGGGTGAACAAGGCCGAAAAAGGGGCAAGATTTTCATCGATAAGCTCCTAAGGATTAAAAATCTACCCATAAAAATTCTATCGTAGGCGCATTCACAGCCTCTTTTTAGTTGCTTCAGACCCATACTAACAGCTACCATACCCACTCTTAACTCACGGAACCAACCAAAGGAGACACCCATGAGCGTAGTATTAGACAGTTCATTGCCGAGCGATAACTGGGCATATTACAATAGCCGATTCGATGCACAGGGAAGCAGCGAAAAGTACGGGGTGAAATGGCGTAGCGTAGACCTCCAGTACTATGACAAAGAGCTCACCTGCGGTGATGAGGCGCTTAATTTTTACTCACACACCACCTGGTGGTTCTTTTACAGCAGGGCCAAGGACATCAAAACTGAGTGCTTGAATGCTATGCAAAACTCGCCTCTGCAATATGTCCCCCTGCACGCAACAGTTACCGCTGGAGAAAACAGTATAGACTACGTTACCATATTAAATCTTGAGTACTGCGGACCTGAGCCTATAGATTGTGACGGTGCCACAACAAACAGCGCCATTCCCGTAACCCCGTCAATGAGCACCAGCGTTGCATTGCCCCTAGCGGCCGCGCTAATCGCCAAACGAATCTTTGGTTTCTAGATCACATCGAGAAATTTGCAGCAGCTGAACTCTACGTGGCTACCGCCACGTGGAATTCGGCTGCTGCAAATTTCCGTCGAAAACACTTATGCGTAAAAGGGTGCCTGCATCATCCTTTAGTGGGAGCCTTCACTCGTACAGACAGTTGGTTTTCTCTAAGAGGGTATCCACCCAGGCATTCGAAAAATTGCCTTTTTTTACGTCAGCGACATATTGGTCCATATGTGCCTCGTGTTTCTTGAGACGTTCAATGATGTCCTCGGAAAACTCCTTGCGAACAACAACGACACCGTCGGAATCGGCCACAATGATATCACCCGGGTTCACCACGACATCACCGCAGCTAACCGAGTAATTGAGCTCTCCAGGGCCGCGGTGAAGCGGTCCGAAGGGGGTTACTCCTCTGGCAAAGACAGGAAGACCCGTTTCTATAACGCCTGATAAATCACGAACGAGTCCATCAATTACGACCCCAGCAATTCCTCGATGTTTCGCCTTGTTGGAGATCAGATCGCCTAGAACTGCATTTCGCTGACTCCCACTTGTGTCTATGACAAGCACATCGCCCGGCTTAGCTACATCCAAAGCCTTATGGACCATAAGGTTGTCCCCTGGAAAGAGTTTCACCGTGCAGGCTGGTCCGACTAAAGTCTGACTACCCGTCAGGCTACGGATTTCCGAATTCATCGTGTACATACGATTGAGCATATCCGAGATATCCGGTGTGGGAAACCGGCGGTATTGCTCGATTAGGACCGGTGGAGGTCTGTCGATCACCGTACGTATTTGAAAGCCGGGTCCGCCCATCATTTCTGAGGACTTCGGTTTCGCCACGGCCCCTGTGGTTTTCTGATTGTTTTTACTAGTGCTCATGATGCCCCCGATGTTTCTTGTTGCAAAAGATCTTGATCCACCAAGATGCCGTTAGCCAAGTTATCTTGATAGTTGCGCCAGCGGACCTCTCCTGGAAAGCGAACAGGCTCGCCACCCGAAGAAGCGCGTATCGTCTCGATAAGCCCCTCAAATCGATCAAAGTACTCTTCTTGCGGCAGCCATCTGCTTACATCCAATGCCATTAGGAAGTGGCCGTTGTGGCCCGGCTCGGATAGGTCGTTGTACATTGAGGCGACGCCATTCGATACCCCTGCACCTGTGATGACAGCCGCCAACATTTCGACCATTAGTGAGAGTCCGAATCCCTTTGCACCACCCATGGAGAGCTGCGCGCCTTTTTCTGCCTCTATCGGATCAGTAGTTGGTCTCCCCTCGCTATCAATCGCCATTCCCTCGGGAAGGGGTTCTCCCTTGTCAACCAACGCTCGCACGCTTGAGCCCGATATAGAGCTTGTTGCCGTATCGAAAATAAGGCTCTCACCGTTTCGTCTGGGGGCGCCGAAGGCAAATGGATTCGTTCCTAGGATTCGACTCACACCACCCGGTGCGGCGACCTTAGGGACCGAGTTGCTCAGAGCGAGTCCGATCATTCCCGCTTCTGCTGCTAGGTGAACGAAGTAGCCCGTGGCTCCACAGAAATTGCTGTTGCGCACTCCAACGATGCCAACTCCGTGATCAAATGCAAGATCGATCGCTCGACGCATTCCCAGCTGACCCACATGCTGCCCAAAACCGCTATCGCCATCGAGGCGTGCCATTGAGTCAGATATTCTCTCAAAAGTGGGCTGACACGGACATTTGATGCCCCCCTTCCTCACTCGCTCGATGTACGTAGAGAGTCGCCCCAGCCCATACGAGCGTCGACCTACTAGCTCACCCCAAAGCAAGATGTCAGCAACGGACTGAACCTGGATGGGATCAACACCACCAGCCTTCAGAGCCTTCTGTAAGTAACCTCGCAGATCTTCCGCGCTAATGCGTTCACTCATTTTCGACCTCCCACAAGCCTCTTCACCTTTGCTCCAGTTGCCGCCAGACTAGGCAGAGGGTCCCAGAGACTCCATATCGGTAGTACCTGTCGATAAGGAAACACACTCTTCAGCCAACCTGAAAAATCTAGCTCCCCCGTTTTTCGCATCTCAAGATAGGCACGAAAGTCGTTTGTGGGGTGCCAGAAGCGTAGAAATTGAGCGTAGTCCGTGAAGGTCGGTACTGACTGTCCGGTCAGGTGACAGTAGAAGATGAGATCGATTGGCGCCCCTGATCTCATCACGAGCTCCTGACCCGCCGTAAAACGAGAGTTCACCTCAATGATTTTTAGCTTGCCATCACGCGTATCGCGTTTGAACTCGATATTTCCCATTCCACGAAACTTGATCGCATCAAAGAATTTTCGGCCCGCAGCTGCCGTCTCCGGCAGCCACTCCGTAATGTGATAGCAGGCTCCACCTCGATTGACCGGAAATCGCCGCAAAATACGCTTCGTGAAATGAAACAAGTTTTTTCCCTGCTTGTCCACGTACGTGTAGTAGCTGTTGAGAAGTGAATCGGGTCCTGGAATCATCTCCACCACCATCACCTCAACGCCATGTTCGTGGGCCAGGTGGACCTTCTCCTTGAGCTCAGCGAACTCACTTTCTATGATGAATAGCTTACGTCCGAACACCTTCACAAACTCGTGTGACACCAGAGGCTTGACCATCACAGGAAATTGAATCTCTTTTCGAATCGCTTCCAGATTCGAGTCCTTGTCTATCGACCAAAAGTTTGGAGCGCCCACACCCGCCGCCACCGCAAGCTCAAGAGTCCGCTTTTTATCAATCAGTTCCAGCTGCTGATCTGGAACTGCATCATCCAGCAAATAGCGCTCGCCTAGCTCATCATGATGTGCAGTAAGAAAGAGGATTGCATCGTCGCTGCAGGGAATTAAAATATGTCCGTTCAGCTGTCGATTTAAGGACAGCAGTAGCTCCGACCAAAATTCCGATGAAGAGGCTCCATCAGGGACCCTAAATTTTTCCTTACAATACCGTGAATACATACCCCAGCAGGAAGCAGCTCCCGACACACGAACCTCGATTCCAAGGCGTCCGAAGCTACGCGTCAACGAGAGAGAATTTTCCGCTCCCCCAAGGATCAAAACTGGTGTCGAGCGATCAAGATCGCTCTTTTTCCACATCGTCATAGCAAGTCACTCACTCTACTCACCACCTCTATACCGGCACCTCGAATTAAATTAAAATATTGCCGCGAAACCAAGGAAATAAATTTTTCTTTTAATTTGCTTCTTATCCAAACATATGTAATACTATTTTTCCCAGCTACCACAATAGAAACAGGTGGCCACAACCTAAGGATATTGAATGCCAGACTCTCAAACCAAAGACAAAAAAACTGTCTTTCGCGATTTTGACCTAGCGAAGCCCCTGTTTACCGCTCTTGATGAGGTCGGCTATGAAGTTCCAACACCTATTCAAGCGGAGACCATTCCGCTTATTCTAGAAGGCAGCGATGTCATTGGACAGGCACAGACGGGAACAGGAAAAACAGCTGCATTTGCGCTTCCCCTCCTCTCCATGATTGACCTAGCCGTCATGTCACCACAAATACTTGTTCTTGCACCGACACGCGAGCTTGCAATCCAGGTAGCAGAGGCGTTCCAACGCTACGCCAGCCATATGAAAGGCTTTCACGTACTCCCTGTTTACGGGGGAACGGACTATACCGGACAGCTAAGGCAGTTGAAGCGCGGAGCTCAAGTTGTGGTTGGAACTCCAGGGCGAGTTATGGATCACATACGCCGCGGCACACTAAAGCTAGACGGTTTGAAGAGCCTAGTGCTTGACGAAGCTGACGAGATGCTACGGATGGGCTTCATCGACGACGTCGAATGGATCCTTGATCAGACACCAGAATCGCGTCAAGTTGTTCTCTTTTCAGCCACGATGCCTACAGCCATCAAGCGCATCGCTCAAAAGTACCTAAGGGATCCTAAGCAGATCCACATCAAGGTAAAGACCTCCACAGCGGAGACCATTCGCCAGCGCTACCTCATCGTAAATGGTCCACGTAAATTGGACGCTCTTACTCGAATTTTGGAGGTCGAAACGACTGAAGGAATGATCATTTTCGTCAGAACAAAAACCGCCACTGTAGAGATAGCAGAAAAGCTACAGGCACGCGGTTTTGCGGCGACTGCACTTAATGGGGACATTCCTCAGATTAAGAGAGAACGGACCATTGCTCAGCTTAAGTCGGGAAAAGTCGACATCGTAGTCGCCACGGACGTAGCTGCTCGCGGCCTCGACGTAGAGCGCATCAGCCACGTTATCAACTACGACATTCCACATGATACGGAATCTTACGTTCACCGTATCGGCCGTACGGGTCGCGCCGGACGTAGTGGCGACGCCATTTTGTTCGTTGCACCTCGCGAGAAGCGCCTTCTTCTTTCCATTGAAAAAGCAACGCGCCAAAAAGTCGAGAGCATGGAACTTCCCTCTGCTGGCGACGTGAATAAAAAGCGTGTAGACGACT
>JBFIDQ010000188.1:0-6351 GCA_041603795.1 Chlamydiales bacterium | reverse complement strand
TTCTTTCCAAGGGAGAGTAGTGGACAGATCACGAATGCGACTGGTAGGCTTGGAATGCTTGTGCCGAGGAGTGGCCAGCCGATGCCGATGAGGCCGCCGGCAATGAGGCAGCGAAACGCTCCCTGGCGGCTCATTCCCTTCCAGAGAAGGGAGAGTAGTACAAGCGGACCAAATCCGCAGCCGAGTCCGCTCCAGCAATAAAAGACTAAGTCGAAAATTGGCTTGTTCTGAAAGACGATGGCAAAGATTACGCCTACGGCAACTAGGAAGGCGACAGCGAATCGAGAGGTGCGTAGAATTTGTGCATCGCTCGCTTCCTTGTGCCACCAGCGGCGGTAGAAGTCCTCTGCGATCACACCGGATGCAACAAGGAGTTGCGAGTCCATTGTAGATATGGTTGCTGCGAGGATGCCACATAGAATGAAGGCCGCGAAGAAGGGATGAAAGAGCCCTTGTACCATATTGACAAAGACCAGTTGTGGGTCGGCTAAGCCTGCTGGAAAGAAATTGGTGCCGATGACGCCCACGGCCACTGCGGCAGTGATCGTAATCAGCTGCCAGCTGATGCCAACCCATTTTGCTTTATACATCTCTGCCGGATCGCGGATTCCCATGAACTTGGTGAGGACATGTGGCATCCCAAAGTAACCAAGTCCCCAGGCAAGGGCTTCTAGTCCTTGCGCCGGTGAGGGCTGCCACTGCCAGTCGACGGTAACCGTGCCAACCGATCGAGCTGCTAGGCAAGGAACCAGTACAATGGCACCTAGGAGGAACAGAGCCTGAAAGAAATCGGTCCATGCCACCGCTACATAGCCTCCAAAGCCGACGTACGCCAGAATGACACAGCTCGCAAAGACGATGGCAAAGATGTAGGGGAGCCCTAGTAGGGTTTCGCAGAGGAGTCCGATGCCGATGAACCCGGCAGCTAGGTAACCACTCATAAAAATCAGGATAAGTGAAGCCGAGAGCAGCCGCAAATGCCCCGTGTGGTCCTCGAAACGCGCTTCAAAGAAGTCAGATAGCGTATAGCAATCATATTGCTCCGTCGCACGGCGAAGGCGCGGTGCCACCAGGTGCCAGTTGAGGAACATTCCCCCTAGCAGACCTACACCAATCCACGCCTTTTCGAGACCGTCAATAAAGACGACCATGGGCAGGCCCATAAAGAGCCAGCTGCTCATGTCACTGGCGTGAGCAGAAAGTGCTGTCACCCAAAAGTTGATGGAGCGCCCCCCGACCATATAGTCGGCTGCCGTCGTGTTCTTTCGCTTTGACCACAGACCGATGGCGAGCAGGCAGGCAAAATAGAGAATAAATGCGGGGAGTGTTGTACTCATCATAATGGCGAAAAGTATACGCGATCAATAAATTTACGGGGAGGAAGGTAGTAAGTGCACTGCAGGGCAATTGCATTAGAATAATTATATTAACGCAGAGATGGAGAGGTCGCGGAGTCGCGCAGAGGAAGCTTCACCGCGATCCACTATCTACCCACAGACCTTCCACGGGCATTAATTTCCATATGTAGGAGATTGTCGATAGCGGGGAAGCTTCCTCTGCGCGACTCCGCGACCTCTCCGTCTCTGCGTTAATATAATTATTATAATGCAATTGCCCTGCAGTGCACCTGACCAATGGCTAGCTGTTGCGTTACTGCGTGCCGAACATGCGATCACCTGCATCGCCGAGCCCTGGAATGATGTACTTGTTTTCGTCGAGATTCTTGTCGATTGACGCGGTGTAGACCTGGACATCAGGGTGTTGCTCGTGGAAAAATTTGAGTCCCTCTGGAGCTGCAACCAAACAGACAAACTTTACCGATTTCGGTTTGGTGCTAAGAATGCGGTCAACTGCGGCAACGGCGGAGTTGCCGGTGGCAAGCATTGGGTCCACAACAATCGTTTCCCTTTCGCTCATTCCAGGAGGGAGTTTGAAGTAATACTCAATTGCCACGTGCGTTTTTGGATCTCTATAGAGTCCAACGTGACCCACACGAGCCGAAGGAAGCAACTGCAGCATGCCATTTAAGATTCCATTGCCGGCTCGAAGGATCGAAACCAAGCAGACATCGTAGCCCGCGAGTGTGGGCGCCTGCATCTTGGTCATTGGCGTTTCGATTTCAGAGTCCGCAAGCGGCAGGTGGCGAGTCACTTCATAAGCAAGTAGAACGCTTATCTCATTGAGGAGACTGCGGAATTGAGGTGGACGTGTCTCTTTGTTGCGCAGTATGGATAGCTTATGTTGCACGAGGGGATGATCAATTACTGTTACTTTACTCATGGTGGGCTCCTTAGAAGACGGTTCCGTCGCTGGTTATGTGTAATGGAGGTCCCCCGTCATCACGGCGTTCCGCGGCAAGAAGGCGTCCAGCGGACCAGGTACCCCCTTGTAGGATTTTGACGAGAGGCAATGCTGGGCGTTGCTCACAGATTTTTTGTCCGATTAAGTCGAGAAGGGCAACGGTGAGGGCGCGCCATTCGACGATCAAGAGATCCCCAACGTTCCACTCTTGCTCCACCGCGGTGGGGTCCTTTAGCCTTAACACCCCGCTATCAAAAAAAAGGCCTCCGTTGCGGTACTCGGGAAGCCCCGTCAATTCGTCGACTCCTGATATAGAGATTCCAGCGCGTTCGTAGGTCTCAACGAGGGAATAGGTTAGCCACTGAGAGAGCTTGTGAAAGGGAATATAGCCGCCGCCAATTCGTTCGTTGTCAAATAGTGGGTGCTTCCAAGTATCGCCTAAATTTTCATCATAGAGATCATATCGTCCGGGCCATATCGCAGCGAACGTTGTCAATACCGCCTGCAGGATGGCATTTGCCGTCGTTTCTTTCTCAATGGCGAGGTTGGCAAAGGCGCCGAGACGTTGCGTATTGGCGAAGTCAGTGGGACGGGACCTGATGCACTGTCCGAGTCTCTGCAAAAGACTGAGACGCCCTTCGAGACCTACGAGGGGGTTGTCCTCAGTCACCTGAAACGCTTGTTTCAAGTCGTCACTAGTTAGATTGCAAAGGCCCTCGGCATCCGCGCGTGGTGTTTTGTGGTCGCTAGCCATACCTCCGGATAAAAACCAATCGATACTCGCGTAGGCGAGTCCCTCGGAACGTCCGATGAGCTCACCCGAGTAGGGGTCCTTGTAGCGCCACTGCATGCCCGATCCGGCGTCAAGCAAGACGCTGGTGATCACCGCCTCCACCATGGTCCAAAGCGCTTCGTCGGACGATAGCGTGCTTGTGAACTCGTTTAGAGCTTTAATTCGCTCCTCACCAAAGTGGCGCCATCGGCTGTGGTAGGGAATTGAACCATCTGGATAGTTGGTAGAAATCTCCTCATTGACAAGGTTCACGGCCACATTAAGCTTGTCGAGATGCACCGTCCAAAACTGCAGCTGATCGTCTTTTGCCGCGGTTAAAAGCTTGTGGGCCCGCTCTCGAATCGTGTGCGGGGAGCGTAGATGGTCGACGGCTGCATTAGTCATCGAGCGCACGCCCCTTTGCTTGTTTCAACTCGTTGCTGTCCGGCACCGCCGTGGGAGTGTAGTAGCCGGCTGCCTTTTTAGCATCCATCTCCACCTGTGCATCCTCAGGAATCAAATTCTCTGGAATAGAAACACGCTCCTTAATTGTGATCCCGCTCTTTACGAGCGCGTCGTATTTCATATTTGACATCGACACGAATTTATCGATGGTGGTGACTCCAAGCCAGTGCAGTGGATCTGACATGAGTTCCTGGAAGCGCATGTCCTGAACGCCTGCAATGCACTCGGTGCGGTGAAAATAGGTGTCGGCGCTGTCTCCGCCTTCCTGCCGCTTGCGAGCGTTGTAGACGAGGAACTTGGTTACCTCACCAAGAGCACGCCCCTCTTTACGGTTGTAGATGATGATGCCACAGCCGTTTCTTTGGGCAGCCTCAATGCAAACCTCAACGCCATGAGCGAGGTAAGGGCGACAGGTGCAGATGTCCGATCCGAATACATCGGATCCGTTGCACTCGTCATGCACCCTACAGGCCACCTCTCGCGTCTCATCTTGGATGGCCGCGATGTCCCCAAAAAGATAAATCGTAAGGCCTCCAATTGGAGGAAGAAAGACGTTGAGGTCGGGACGCGTAATCAACTCAGAAAACATCCCACCTGTGTGTTCAAAGAGGGAGCGGCGAAGGTCAGATTCGGAGCAGCCAAAACGTTGTGCAATGACAGGTAAATACCATACGGGCTCGATAGCGGCCTTCGTAACGACAGTTTCACCGTTCGCTTTTAAGATTTTGCCATCAGGTTTCAGGCGGCCAGACTGGACAGCCTCTACGATCTCGGGCATTTGAACGTGCGCTTTAGTGATGGCGATTGTTGGGCGTACGTCGTACCCTTCTTCAATGTAGCGAGCAAAGACCTGACTTGTGATGTGACCAAATGGATCAAGAGAGGCGATTTTTTCTGAATTCCCCCAGGCGGCTGTGGCTGCGATCTCGACTGCAGGCGCCGTATCCGTTAGGTCAGGTTTGTGCGCTGGGGCTAAAGTCCCAGCAGCAACAGCGAGGGCGCGATAGACCGCATACGATCCGGAATGTGTCCCGATAACGTTGCGTTGGGTTACGTCCCCAAAACCTGCAATGATCGGACCTCGAACCTGCGGGTCCGGATCGCCCCAAACGATTGGCGAAGCAGCCTCCGAGTGACTGCAAGGGTGGGAGGTAAGCTTGATGTGTGTCGGTCTTCTCTGTTGCTCTTCGGTCATGGTCTCTTCCTTTCTTAGCTCATCCAATTGTGATCACTGTGGAGTGCCCACTTTGCGGTGATCTTCTTTCTATCCGACCAGAAATTTAACGAACCCTCACCGGTGATCTCACCATGCCCAAACTTGGAGTCCTTGGTGCCGCCAAAAGAAAATGGTTCTCTAGGGACAGGGACTCCGATATTGATTCCAATCATGCCATTACTGGCTCTGGAGGCTACGTAATCGGCAACGGTTCCATTCGTTGTGAACACAGAGGTCGCATTTCCATATGGGGCGTCGTTTTCCATGTCCATCGCTTCAGTCAGATTGTTGGCTCGAATAATCGTGATTACCGGACCAAAGATTTCTGTTGTGGCCGCCTCGCTTCCCGGTTTTGCTTCGATGATGCTCGGTCCCATCCAGTAACCGCCGTCCATTCCGTCCGGAGCTTTCGCATTGCGGCCATCGAGAAGTAGACGTCCACCCTCATCTTCTACACGCCCAAGGAGTTTATGAATACGATCGTAGGCGGCTTGATCAATCAAAGCGCCCATCTCATTGCCAAGAGAGATTCTTTGAGCGCGCTCTTTGACGGCGCTTAGGATGGTGTCAACGTCGCCAACGGCAACCAGTAGGCTTGCAGCCATGCAGCGCTGTCCAGCACAGCCAGTGAAGGAAGAAACAATGCCTTCCACTGTGATCTTTGGATTTGCATCAGGAGTTACGATGAGAAAATTTTTGGCGCCGCCTAAAGCCAAGCAGCGCTTGCCATGCTGGCTGGCCTGCGCATAAACTGACCTCGCCACAGGTGTTGAGCCTACAAAAGCAACAGCCTTAACATCCTTATGATCAATTAACGCTTGGCTGGTTTCCCTACCGCCATTAATGATCGTGAACACGCCCGTAGGAAGTCCACTGCGAAGCATGCACTCGCCAATCAACTGCGAGGTCAAGGGTACTTTTTCCGACGGTTTAAGAACGAATGCATTCCCTAGGGCAATGGCGATTGGGTACATCCACAAAGGGACCATGGCTGGGAAGTTAAATGGGGTGATGCCCAGTACTACGCCTAGTGGTTCGCGGCGATAGCGACAGGTAACTCCCCGGCTGACTTCCATGGAGCCGCCATGGTCAAGGTTTTGTAGGCTGAGAGCATACTCACAGACCTCAATTCCTTTCATAAGGCCAGCTCGGGCCTCGGCAATGGTTTTCCCACTTTCAAGTGATGCCACCTCGGAAATTGTGCCAGCCTTTTTGAGGAGCTCCTCTCGAAAATGGAAGAGAGTCTGACAACGCTCTTTGATGGGCGTCTTGCGCCAGGAGGAGGCTGCTCTTTTCGCAGATTCCAGAGCTTTGTCGATTTCTTCTGGAGGGGTGCAAACGAAACTTCCGATTTTTTCCCCAGTGCGTGGACTGATGACAGGCATTTTAGTCCCTTCCGGCTCGCGCCACACTCCGTCGATCAAATTACGGCATGAAATTGATGTCGCTGGGAGTTTCATAGCTACCTACACAGAACTTCTGTTTATAATATTCAAGGTCAGAGACGTTCAGCATATTGCATAACAGAGGGGAAGTGTTTGCGCAAGTGCGAAGATGGCTAGATCAAGGTAATTGCATTGTAACGATTTTTTTAACG
>JBFIDQ010000187.1:0-6373 GCA_041603795.1 Chlamydiales bacterium | reverse complement strand
TCATTTTCTCTAAAATCCAATGCCTTGAGGGCGCTTTCGACCCATATGCTCATGTGTTGCTCGGCAAACATGCGCATGTTGTGTGGGAGAATGAGCTCACCGCTGTCGAGTTTTTTTAATATGGCGGTGGCGACGAGTGGCGAGATGTCATCAGCAGAGCAACTCCCCATCCCTTTGGCTAAGCTGACTACATTCTGCCATACAGCTACCACCAGAGATTCCAGGTGAACGAAGTCAGGATCATCTTGTGATAGGTAAAGAGTAAAGCCTCCATTGTCCAAGATTGCGTTGTCGGCTTCATCTACAATCGCGACCTGGTTCTCCTGTGCAAAGGGGCGTACGCTTGTAATCTCATCCTTGAAGAATCGAGTCCGGAGGTGATCACGCTCGAAATCGGATGGCCTTCCATACATGATGTGGCACCTTTTATAGCGCTCGCGTAGCTTATCCTTGCTATAGAGGGCAGCCTGATCACAGTTGTTTCCCACCTCTAAGCCAAAGGCTCGGAAGAAGCTACGGTACTCTTCGTCTTCGCTATCCCGAATCGCAAGATTGGGGGAGCTTGTGATTAGGTTCACATTTTGCCCCAGAAGTGCAAAGAAGGTTGCCGTCATGATATTGACATCGGACTTTCCTTCCCCTGTCGAAATCTGCTCGATTAAGCCTCGTTCGGCTCGCCACGCGTCCATGTACTTGAGCAGGGCAATGATTTGGGTGTCACGTGGCATGTGCCCTTTATTTATTCGAATGCCGCGGCAAATGGCCGCTGCAAGCTCCGTATATTCCTCTGAGGTAGGCGCCTCCCCTCCGTTCCGAAACTTAGTGAGATATCCGTGTTCGGTTAGGTAATCGTTCAGTTGTTGGTTGAGCTGTTTCCTTTCTTCCTTACTGCCCGGCTGCCCATCAGAAACAGCTCCAAAAGTGGCGCTGTATCTCGCCCGAACCGCCTGGACACGATGGACGAGAAGCGGGTTTTTATCCTCCATTTGCTCGACCAATTCCTGTGTGGTCAATGCGTCTGTCTTACGTTGACTATCCAAATAATGGGTAATGACACCGACTGGCCGACCATCTTTTATATACTCCAAGATTTTCGGGTCCGCAAGATTTGGCCTGCGAAGAAGGAGGCAGTTAAGGATGGCGCATTCTCGGTGATATCTTCGTTTTTTGGACTTGAGCCTTCTCCATTTGCCCACCCCATAGCGACTTTCGAAGGCTTGGACAAGGTAGGCAAGCTGTTCTTGTTCTTCCCGGCGCATTTTGGAATGGCGTCGCTGCACATCCCTCTGGCAATAGTCAAGCCGAAGCGCTGATGGCCACACTCCAATAGGAAGGTCTTTGTACTTTTGGAGCTCCTCTGCGTCGTATCCCAGGGAACTCGCTTGAAGGGCAAAGTTCTTGATTGAGTCCGTAATGAGTAGCCGTCTTTCGTTAGAAGGGTCCTGCTCTCGTAAAGCCACAAGTTTATCAATTAGAATCGTTCCGGCACCGTTGTCCTGCTCGCAGCCAATCACCAGTTTAAGATAGGGAAGAACCTGCTTTAGATCCCCTCCAAACTCTTGAAACTTTTTACAGGCAAGGCTCAACCGCTGGCGCTGTTCCCTATCTTCACTTTGAAATGGACCAAAAAACTTATTCGATGTTTCTGGATTTTCTAAAAAATCCTGAATCTGACTCTGGCTTTTGGCGCTACTTTTCATCGCAGCCACGTGCCTTTTCTGCTTCCTATACTCCGATTGAGCTTCCTTCGCAGAAATCACAACGGAAAAGTGTGCCGGTTTCGTGAGATTATCACTCAAGTGCACCCGTGCTTTCGCAAAACGGTTCGCTCTTCCTCCTGTTCGGTGCTGCTGGCGCTCTCCCAATTCCTCCTTGGCCTTAGCAACATCGACTGCATCTTCGATACGAGCAAGCAACTCTTCAGACGCCCCTTGCTTCTTTGCGAAAGCGACAAGTACGCGAACATCACTCGCCCGACCAGCTTCCACCAAAGCGGTAGCCTGAGCCAACAGAACCGTCGCATCAAACTCTTCATTTTGTCGCAGTTCATTCATCATGCGGTAGACTTCGTCCACCCGTTTGAGCTTGGCAGCCACGTCAAGGCGAGCGAGTCGAACCTGTGTATTGACCGCACCAGCCTTGGCTGCCTCTGCATAGAGAGATTGCACGGCGGCTAGATCTCTCGCATTTCCAAACTCTCTTATTTTTTCCGCATAAGAGGCGGCGTCGGTCAGGTTGAGCTTTGCGACATCCCCTTTAGATAGGGTAGTTTGGTCGAGTGTTGTTCGAAATAGTGCCCCTTCGGTGTTTCCCGGAATCCGCGTTCGCTGGTGGCTACGTTTCATCAAGCCCTTTAGGTGTTGAACCACCTGCTTGGTCGATTGTATCTCCGCCTCTAGAGACCTATTTTCTTCCTCCAGCCTTGCGATTTCCGACTGACGGCTGGTGAAAATTCGGGTCGCTTCCACAGGGTTTTGGGCTATGACTTCGCTAGGAACGGTGCCTATTGCATCCATTCGTTCCGTCTCCAGGCGCTCCTCCGGGGCATCTGGAGTGGCCCCCTCTCTTCCCTCTACTCCAGGTTGATTCTCTTCTTGATCATCTTGGTTGTGTGTTCGATCGTGGTCATTATTGCGGTTACCGGGCTGTGTGTTCCGGGGAGGCACAGCTGGCTCCCAGGTTACTCTTGTCGAATAGAGCGGTACTCCGCCAGAACCTTCGCACGAATGCTCCGTTTGTTTTCTTCTTTCCCATTTCACGCTTAGGTCGACTCCAGGGTCGTGGCCGTCGTTTCCAGATTCACCCCTGGGACCTGCCCCTCCTAGGGCACCCGGATCACCTGGCTCTCCATTGGAACCGACGGCTCCGGCAACCCCTTGGCTTTGGATTACGACTACCCGGTCCGCCATTTCAGGCGGCAATGTGACCTCGCCTCGTTGCCCAGGGATAGCCCCACGGCCCCCGCGGCCTGCGCGTCCCCCATTTCCCGCATTTCCTCCATTGCCACCTCGCGCACCAAGAGCGCCCTTCGTGGGAACACGCGCTCCCCTCCAGTAGCTTTTATAGAGACCCGATGTAGAGTCAAATTCTTGGCCTACCCAAGTTCCTTTAACCCCATTTTGACCATCGGCTCCACGCGTGCCGGGGCCTCCGTGACCTCCGTTTCCTCCTTTACCTCCACTGGTGCCATTGCCACCCCGGCCACCGCTTCCGCTACTAGTGTTTATCGTAAGGGTGCCGTACGTCGTATCAATGTTCGGTGTGTCGATGGTGACGTGACCGCTACTTGTACCAGCTGTCCCATCTTCACCGTCTTGACCCGGGGTGCCATCTGTACCAGATTCTCCATTTCTTCCAGGGTTGCTAGGTTCGGCCTGCTCGTAGGAGGCACCATGTGAACCTGGATTCCCGGGGGCGAGACCACTTGCGCCGGTCGTACCATTCACTCCACTTGGATCGATCGTGACATTCCCGGTCGGTGCGAGTTGACGAAGCGCTTTGAGATAGATGTTTTTCTTCGTGAAATGTTCCTGAACTAGACTGTGGTCTATTGCAATGACATCACCTGATAAGAAGATGTAGTTTTGAATAGGGCTTGTCTTACCTAGGAGCTGACCAATGAGTTCCTGGTCAATTGCAATGAAATCACCCTTAATGATCTGGGATTGGCTCTCCTGGTCATAGGTTACCGTAATCTTAAAGTAGTCTTCGAACTCGAACTTGAATTCCTTCCATTCCGTAGCGAAATTGTAGGAAATCCTAAATGCATTCGCGACCTGCGAAGAAATCGTTACGCCTTTCCCACGGCAAGCCGCAACAAAGGTTTCAAAGGAATTACTTTCGTTCAGTGAGAGCTTCAAGCGCTGCCGTAAAACAGAAGGAGCGATTCCTTGGTCATTTTTGAGCAGCTCCTCCACAAGTTGCTGCATGCGCTGATTGGCCACAATGAGCTTTTGGTTAAGAGCTTTGCGGACTAGCTTATGATTTAGATCTTTGTGAATCGTAAATAGCGCCTTGTCTAGAAATCGCTCCGTGACCTCGTCAAAGCAGCCCCCTTGCGAGAGCGTGCCGAGTAGATCCGAAAGCTCTTTTGTCTCTTCGTCCACAAGCTGAAAGTGCCCAAGAAAGTAGATCAGGCGGTGGACTCCCCATTCATAAGAAAATAAGTCGCTGAAAAGGGAAAGCCCTTCTTTAGTGGAGAGCAGCTTTTCCACCTTTTTCCAGAAGGTTTCGGGGAGTCCGTTGATCTGATCAAGTGCTTTCCCCTTCAATTGCTCAAGCTCTTCTGCTTCTCGTGAAGCTACCGGATCAAGAGTTAGGGCGTAATAGTAGTCTCCTTCTCGGTATGTTACCACCAAGTGCTGATAGTCCGAAAAACTGTCCTTTTGCGGTCGGGTACAGTCCTCCAACTGATAGGATCCTGAGCTCTTATTGAGTTGGACATACCCTACCCCCGATCCTGAAATGAGCCGGGGCGCATGAGTGGGATAAATCCTTTCCTTTTTAGAGTTATAATATTGTTTGCACAAGTCGAACGAGGGAAACTCCCCCGGAACATCCCACAGTTTCGCCCCGTCATAAGATTCACTCTTGAAGGGGATGTGGAATTGCTGGAACTTTACCGCCATGCGTCTGTGAATGCTGCCTTTCATCGAGTCCTGGTTGTCGCGGTTTGCTCCCGCAACGTTGATACCAAGGTGGCTCAGCAGGCTTCTCAGCTCCTGCTTTTTCGTCACAGGATTATCCATCAAGCACTTCTGCAACGTATTAAAGATAATATTATCATCCTTAACCACATCATGCTCAGCAGGTTCTGTAACTGATCGTGTTATGAGTTCAGGTGAAGGCCCCTGGATAGGAGCACATTGAGGTAGATTTCGTATGGGCGTGGACATAGCAAACCTGTTTTTGTATTCGTATTTGTATTTTGAAAACGTGAAAAAATAGTCGGTTAGTGGCGTAGAAGATCACATTGAGTTTGCTTTACACCCTTCCTAAAGAATAGGAAGAGGTAGGGCGCTCAAGGTTACCGTTCTATTGGCCTTTTACCGCGCAAAAATGGAAGGTTGTAAAAGAAAATAAATGAAAGTGTATGGAAGCGACGAATCTGAAAGATTGAAGAGAAATAGGTGCGTCGTTCATATCTGATAACATAGGAAAAATACCTAGCCTTATTTTCACAAAAGCGCAGCGTTAGCAAATCACGCTTTGTTGCTTAGGTTATACAGATAACGACTGTTTTTACGCAAGATTTCTTTCTGTCGCAGCAATTCCCGCGGTCGCGAGAATTATTTGTAACATACTTATTTCAATTATTATATAGGAGTGCCGTTTCAAGAGTGAAGCGAGACAGATGGATCGAAATAAAATTGATAAAATGAGAGCAGGCGCATCCTCCTTAAGCAGCTAGCGGCCTTGGCATAACCGTTTCCGGAGGCTTTTGGTGTTCCAGTAGCGGATCAAATAGCCAATTAATTTGCTCAATGCTCCACTGGACCCAAGGCGAATCCCAGTCGATATGCTTGAGCAGCCATACCGTCGACTCCACGCCAGCCTTTATGCCCTGCTTGATCCATGGATGTGGGCGTAGCTGCTGCGCCCATCCGGGTCCGAGACGATAGTAGTGATCAACCAAGTTACGACCCGCTTCCGACTGAAGCAACACCCCATCGCGGAAGGCTCGTAGGGTTCTTAGTTGCGGATTGTGCCACGCCTGGTAGACCTCCGTTACGATGAAGCAATCGAAGATCTGCATCGCCTTCTTAAAAAGCGTAAGATTTCTCTTCTTCATATTTTCCGACCACCCCTTGATGAGAGGGCCTCCGGAATACGACATGCTCTGGCCATCGATTTTCGCCTTGTGACTAAATGTTCCGCTATCATCAACAAATAGCATGAGGAACGTCCCCTGATCTCCCAAGGCTTCTAGAGTCCCATATTTCCTAGAGAAGACCTCCTCATCGTCATAGATCGTCGCGATCTTAAGAAGTACCGCACCATTAAGCTGAAAATTTCCTCCGCCCTGGTGACCTTCGATGAAGATATCGGAGGAGAGACTCGCACCAGCTACGAACATCTCCCTGGGGTATACCGTTTGCGCCTCAGGAGCGATTGCGAGAATCATAGGCTGCTCACTCGCTACCCAGTTAGCTTTGCCTACGGTCAATCCACTTGCCCACTGTTGGTACTTCATTCCCTCTGGAAGCTTGTCCGGCATCTTTGGAAAGTAACTATGACAAATTACGTAGAGCGGATTTTGCTCCGGCGCCAGATCAACTGCAAGCCGCGCGCATAAATTGGCCCAGTCCACATGCTGGTCGATGTTGCCCATAAATGTTTGTGAGAGGTCCCATGTGATAGCTGCATCATTGGC